>NZ_WIPE01000123.1:0-10094 GCF_009760835.1 Bacillus sp. EE-W1
CTATCAGTTCGTTGAAACGAAGGCTCCTATTGGATACGATTTAAGTGCTAAGCCAATTCCTTTCACAATTACGAAAGGACAATCTCAAGTTACTTCTGTTACAGCTTTAAATAGTTTAACAACAGGTTCAATGGAGTTAACTAAAATTGATATTGATCACCATGGAACACTTGAAGGTGCCATTTTCAATATTTTAGATCACGACGGAAAAGTAGTACGAGAAGGTTTACAAACAGACGGGCATGGTAAATTAATCGTAAATGATTTGAAACCTGGTAATTATCAATTAGTGGAAACAAAGGCTCCTAAAGGCTATCAATTAGATGCATCACCAATAAACTTTACAATTGAAAAAGCTCAAGCTGCACCACTACAAATTACAGTTTCAAATAAAAAAATCGATTCTTCATCCGGTGGAGATGATAAACCAATTACTCCTCCTAATAAAGAAGAGGAAACGGGGAAAGAAACTTCTGAAGAACTAGAAAAAGAAAACCCTGACACACAAATAAACAAACAGCAAGATGACCGAAATAAGGGTAAAGAACTTCCAAATACAGGTCACAAAAATGATCCTACTCAAACAGTAGGCATCGTACTTCTACTAGCTGGTTTGTTAAGTATTTTAGCTACAAAACGAAAAAAATATTATTAATAGTTTTTCACACCTAATCAAGTGAACATTTGATTAGGTGTTTTTTTATGCCAAAAAAGGACGATACATAGAGTATCGTCCTTTTAACGGGGTGAGGCTGCCCAAAAGTACGGAAAACCTTTGAACAGCCTCGTATTTTCATATGGATGCCTTACATATATCACTGATAATAAGTATGAAATGCGGAAACATATTTATCATCACATGATTCAAACATGAGAAAAGAAATCCTATAGGATTCTTTTCTCTACATAATCTAAAGTTTGGGTACACTAGATTCATGCAATGTAGGAGCTTTCCAAGCAGAAAGCGAACCTTCATTTAAAATGATAGCATACATATCTCCATCAAAAATATGCAAATATGCATATAGCGTTTTTTTATTTCTCAATGTCAGAATATTGAAAAATAATGAAGATGACGGTAAAATAAAGTCGTTATCCGTCTTCTTTTGTCAGTCAGAGAGAATAGAAGAATAGGAGAGGAAAAAATGAAAAAATCTTTGAAACAAAAAATAGTAAGCTCTTTGCTTGCTGTATCACTCGCTGTTAGCTTAGCTCCAATTGGGCAAGCCAAAGCTGATTCCACGTCAGAAATCACACAGACTTCACCTATCACAAAACAAGTTGATGCAAGCCGCGCTATCGAACACATCCGTTTCTTATCCGAAACAATTGGTCCTCGCCCTGGTGGGACAAAATCAGAAGAATGGGCTTCTCGCTACGTTGGTATGCAGCTTAAATCAATGGGCTATGAAGTAGAATATCAACCATTTCAAGTGCCGGATCAATACGTTGGATTTATTGAATCACCATTATCCACAAAGCGTAATTGGCAAGCCGGCGCTGCCCCTAACGCACTAATTTCTACAGAAGCTGTTACAGCTCCTCTTATCTTTGTTCAAGGTGGAACAAAATTAGAGGATATCCCAAATGAAGTAAACGGAAAAATTGTTCTATTTGAAAGAGGAACAACAGTTGCAGACTATAATAAACAAGTTGAAAATGCTGTTAGCAAAGGAGCAAAAGGTGTCCTTTTATACAGTTTAATTGGCGGACGCGGAAATTATGGACAAACCTTCAATCCCCGCCTAACGAAAAAGCAGTCTATCCCTGTCTTTGGTCTTGCTTATGCACAAGGAAATGCATTTAAAGAGGAAATCGCTAAAAAAGGGACCACTCTTCTTTCTCTAAAAGCGAGACATGAATCTAACTTAACATCACTTAATGTCATCGCTAAAAAGAAACCAAGAAACAGCACAGGTAATGAAAAAGCCGTCGTTGTAAGTTCGCACTATGATAGTGTCGTTGGAGCACCTGGAGCAAACGATAATGCTTCTGGTACAGGATTAGTATTAGAATTAGCTCGTGCTTTTCAAAATGTAGAAACTGATAAAGAAATTCGTTTTATTGCTTTTGGTTCTGAAGAGACTGGCTTACTTGGCTCCGATTATTACGTTAATAGTCTATCCCAAAAAGAACGTGATCGAATTTTAGGTGTCTTTAACGCAGACATGGTTGCAACAAATTACGATAAAGCAAAGAATTTATATGCTATGACGCCTAACGGTTCTCCAAACCTTGTAACAGACGCAGCCTTACAAGCAGGTAAACAATTAAATAATGACCTCGTACTGCAAGGGAAATTCAGCTCTAGTGATCACGTGCCATTTGCTGAAGTTGGTATTCCTGCCGCCCTATTTATTTGGATGGGTGTCGATAGTTGGAATCCATTAATCTATCATATTGAGAAGGTATACCATACGCCTCAAGATAATGTGTTAGAAAACATTTCGCCTGAACGTATGAAAATGGCATTAGAAGTTATCGGGACAGGAGTTTATAATACACTTCAAAAATCTGTTGCTCAAACTGAACAGAAAGCTGCTTAATCATTTAAAAGACCACTGATTTTTATCGGTGGTCTTTTATTGAGAAAATATTTATATGCATAAAAGCATATTTCCTCCTGCTCATTATCCTATACAATATTAATTGTAACAAAAATGATTACAACTAATAAGGAGGCTTTTTCTACTATGAAAAAAATTATTTTAGCCAGTGCTTTAACTTTAGCAGGAATTACTGGCGCTACCGCTTTTATTCCTGAAACAAAGGTCGCTGCTGCCACTCAAGAACAAAGCTTTACAAAATTTTATTCTTTGCAAACTGGAAGTAGTTCTGAACAAGAACCTATTTTCCTTCAAAAAGGACAGGAACTAACAATTCAACCTAACAGTAAAACTCCTAGTTACAGTGTTTATGACTCAAATCATAACCTTATCGGGCGCTATTCTGATGGTTACGGCCGAATTTTCACTGCAAAAACAGATGGAAATATGTATGTTCAATTTCACGCACCTTTCGTTTACTATAGTCCTGTTAGCTTTTCTGTTACGTATACAATCCAATAAAATAAAGGGCCTATCTCAAGGCCCTTTATTTTATTTCCCAATTCACTTTTACAAAACCATCTTTCACCATTACACCACTTATATTAAATACATACCTTTCATTTGCCTTTAATGTAGCTTTGAAAGTACCTTTTTTCGATTCACAGATCTCTTTTAACTCTCTTATACCTTCTCCTTGCCTTTCATACAAGCTAAAGCATAAATTCCCACGTTTTGCATCTGTCTCATAAGAAAATGTTACTTCTGTATCTTTTTCATACTCAAGTTCAATATCTTTCCCAGTAATATCCCATGATGAGAATTTTGCCTCGTAACCGGTCTCCCCTTGCTTCTCATTTTCTAAATATATATCACCAGCTCTCCACATATCATCTAACGTTTGAACGAAAGCAAAGCCGCTCAGTAATACAAACATCGTACTTGCAAATATGACAACTAATGTTATCTTTTGTTTTTTCATAGCCTTCATCGTATGTTCTCCTTCTATTTTCTTGTTACTTCTTCGTATCATATATAACAAAACTCCAATAAAAAATGGTAATACAATCGCTATAACACCCCACCACTTACTTATTCCACGCGTTTTCGCATCTGTATACACCCATGATGCTACACATACTAAAAGTGCTATAAAAGTCAAAAACATTGTAATCCCAGCTATCTCAAATACTACAAATGGATTAGCGAACTCTATCATGTAATTTATACTCCTTCTTTAAAAATGACTGTATGACAACATATATAGGAACGTATAGATGCATCATAATCACACTTGCTATCAACATAGGGACTTTATGATTCAAATGAGTGACAAACTGCTCCATAACAACTGTTAATAAAATAATCCAAATAGCATGAATACAAACAACCCATCTTTTCTCTAATTTCCGAGCATTTCGTACGCTCTGTTTCGTTTTATTTATCAGCTCTCCGCTTGGAATAGTGTCTTCAGCTAAGCTGCTTCTTATCTTCTGATCAAACTTATCTTCCGTCATAAACGAACCCCTCCAAATGTTCCCGCATTTGCTTCTTCGCATAATTAAGGCGGTATTTCACCGTACCAATCGGTATATTTAATATTTCGCTCATTTCTTTATAAGAGTATTGTTCATAATAGTAGAGTACGAGCACGGTTTTATATTTTTCATTCAATAGCTGTATAACTTCACGTATCATTTCCGATTCCACTTTTTGAATAAATTCTTCTGATATATTCACTTCATCTGCGAAATCGATTTCTCCACCATCCTCTTTATGAAACAAATCCAATACGCGATCTTTCCACCTTTTCTTCTTACGATAAAAGTCATAAAACGTACGAACACAAATTGTAGTAATCCATTTTTTATAATTTTCCACGCAAGAAAGCTGGTGCCTAGAGGAAAAAACTTTTATCCAAGTCTCTTGAAAAATATCTTCTGCATCTTCTTTCGTTTTCGCTAATTTATAGCATAAGGAATATATTTGCTGCTTATATATATCAATTAATTCTTCTACCTTTTCTTCCATCTTAAACCTCCTGTCATTTATATAAGACGACGCAAATTCTCCTTTTGTTTGATAAGATTTTATTTTTTTATTATCTCCATACAAAAAGGCAATCACAACATCGTGTGATTGCCTTTTACTGAAAATGAAAAATCGGTTAGAATACTCGGTGGCTTCGCGCCTTCCTCCTATTCTGAACGAGTCGCTTCTGCTTTTCTTTATTGTCCAGCTCTGCCTCCTAGCCCCTTCTGTCTAAGAACCTTCCCCACAAGAAGATAAAAAGCATCTTCTGTGGGAAAGAACCTTAGCCTTCGGGGCTAAACAGTCGGCTCCGCTTTTCTTTATTACATTTTTTCTGGTGCAGATACTCCTACGATTGCTAATGCATTTTGAAGTGTAGTGCGTACTGCTTTCATTAACTCATAGCGAGCTTTACTTAATTCTAAGTTGTCTTGGTTTAATACTTTTTCTGCATTGTAGAAGCTGTGTAATGCTGCTGCTAATTCAAATGCATAGCTTGTAATGCGGTGTGGCAGACGTTTTTGCGCTGCATCCGCAACTACAGCTGGGAATTCACCAAGTTTTTTCAGTAACTCTACTTCTTTCTCCGAAGTAACAAGCTTGTAATTCACGTCTTCGCCTGCAGCTAATCCTAACTCTTCACCTTGACGAAGAATACTGCATACGCGAGCATGAGCATACTGTGCATAGTATACTGGGTTTTCATTAGATTTTGATACAGCTAAGTCCATATCGAAGTCTAAATGAGAATCACCGCTACGCATTGCGAAGAAGTAACGCATTGCGTCCACGCCTACTTCTTCCATAAGCTCACGAAGTGTAACTGCTTTACCTGTACGCTTACTCATCTTCATTTTTTCACCATTTTGGTACAGTTGTACCATTTGGATGATTTCTACTTCAAGTGTTTCTTTATCGTAACCAAGTGCTTGAATAGCCGCTTTCATACGAGGAATGTAACCGTGGTGGTCAGCACCCCAAATGTTGATTAACTTATCGAAACCACGCTCTAATTTATCACGATGGTAAGCGATATCTGGCGTTAAGTATGTGTAAGAACCGTCGTTTTTAATTAATACACGGTTTTTGTCGTCACCGTAAGTCATAGAACGGAACCAAGTTGCACCGCCTTCTTCAAAGATCTCGTCACGCTCTTTTAATACTGCAAGTGCAGCATCGATTTTTCCGTTTTTGTATAATGATGTTTCTGAGAACCATACATCGAACTTAACACGGAAGCTTTCTAAGTCTTTTTGAAGTTTTGCTAACTCATATTTTAAACCGTATGAACGATAGAACTCATAGCTTTCTTCAGCATCAGCTTTTGCATAACGATCGCCAAACTCTTCAGCTAAACGCTTACCGATTCCAATGATGTCCGCACCATGGTATCCGTCTTCTGGCATTTCTTTCTCTAGGCCTAAAGCTTGCATGTAACGAGCTTCAACAGAAAGAGCTAAGTTATGAATTTGGTTACCAGCGTCATTAATGTAGTACTCACGAGATACATCGTATCCTGCTTTTGCTAATACGTTACATAAAGTGTCACCTACTGCCGCACCACGTGCATGTCCTAAGTGAAGATCACCTGTTGGGTTCGCAGATACGAACTCAATTTGTACTTTTTCACCTTTACCAGTATTCGTTTCACCGTAAGCTTCGCCAGCGTTAACGATTGTTGGGATTAAGTCTGTTAAGTAGCTATTATCCATGTAGAAGTTAATGAAGCCAGGTCCTGCGATTTCAATTTTTTCAATAGAAGCTTTTGCTTTATCGAAGTTTGCAACTAATTCTTCTGCAATCATACGAGGTGCTTTTTTCGCAACGCGTGCAAGTTGCATTGCCATATTTGTAGAGAAGTCACCATTTGTTTTATCTTTTGGAGATTCTAATACAACGTTTGGAATCTGTTCTTCTGTCGCTAATTCTGCCTTTAATACAGCAGCTTGAATTTCTTCTTTAATTAATCCTTTTACTTGTTCTAAAGAATTCATTATTTTGCCTCCTTCAAATTAAGTGTAATTGTATATCTGCCAGCTTCTTGTTCACTTAGAAGCAATGCGTACGTTAAGAAGAGTTGTCCTTTTTTCTTTTCATCCGACCATTTAAAAAGAACGTTATCAGTTTTCGTTTGCAATGCAAACGTACCAAGTTCACTCGTATACGTACCAGTTGTCCATTCACCTTTCACATGCGTTTGACGCATTGAAACAGCACCTGAACGCATAATGAGAACTTGTTCATCTTGAATTTTAATAATTGTTTTCACTTCGCCCTGTTCGTTCGGCTCTTGGAATGTTACATATGTACCTTGACCTTTTACATAGTATTGACCATTTGCTTCAAAAGCAACGGTTTCCTTCCTCGCCCCTTCACGGATTTCTGTTACGAAATGAACGTGTACCGGCAAGCCTGCAAGTTGTTTCTCCACGTCTTGCACACCTTTCAAATGTTATAGATATTAAATACTACTTATAATAAATCACTTTTCCTATCATATCAAAAAAAACCTCTGTCTGTCTGCTGAAAAATCAGGAAAACTCCATTTCAAAAAATAATTCACTTTCACTTTATTTCATATGATAAAATATTTTTTAAATCTAAATATTCTTTCATTTAAAGAGGTGAGTTATGTGCTACCGACAAAATTAAAAAAGGGTGATGAAATTAGAGTTATTTCACCATCTTGCAGCTTAAGTATTGTCTCAACTGAAAACAGAAAGCTTGCTGTAAAAAGATTAACTAACATGGGCTTTCAAGTTACATTCTCAACATATGCTGATGAGATAGATCAATTTGCTTCCTCTTCTATTTCTTCACGCGTTCAAGACCTTCACGAGGCATTTAGAGACCCTAATGTAAAAGCCATTTTGACAACACTTGGCGGATACAACTCTAATGGTTTATTAAAACATCTCGATTATGATTTAATTCGAGAAAACTCGAAATTTTTCTGTGGCTATTCTGATATTACCGCTTTAAATAATGCAATTTACACAAAAACAGGACTTATTACATATTCAGGACCCCATTTCTCTTCATTTGGAATGAAGAAAGGTCTCGAATATACGACTAATTACTTTTTACAATGCTTAACTTCTAATAAGCCTATTGAAGTCCTGCCATCTGAAACGTGGAGCGATGATTCTTGGTATATAGATCAGGAAAATCGAGAATTCATTACAAATGAAGGTTATATTTCGATTCATGAAGGCGAAGCAACTGGAGAGATTATCGGTGGTAATATGAGCACATTGAATTTACTACAAGGTACACCATATATGCCAAACTTACAGGGGAAAATATTATTTCTTGAGGAGGATAGTTTAACTGGAAAAGCTACCCTTAACACTTTTGATCGTTATTTACATTCTCTTATGCAGCAACCTGACTTTGAACATGTAAAAGGCATCGTTATAGGAAAGATGCAAAAAGGTGCAGAATGTACGATAGAAGACATTCAAGAAATGATTGCTTCAAAGCCTGAACTTACACATATACCTATCATTGCAAACGCAAGTTTCGGGCATACAACCCCGATTTTCACTTTCCCAATTGGTGGACGTGCAAAAATCATTTCTAATAAAGAGAATTCAGCTATTACCATTTTAACGCACTAAAAAAGGAGCGAACGATTCGCTCCTTTTACGGTTTTTCTATTTTTTCCAACGCTTTTTGCGGAATTGATTCTTTTGGGATTTCAGCCCATCCTTTTCCTTGCATACCTTTTGCATAAATTTTTATAAACGCCCCCGTATGCAATTCACGGTTCATCATTCTTTTCACAACTTGTAACTTTCCGTCTTCTGTATACCCTTTAAATGTATACAAGTATTCACCGTCTTTTTTCTCACCTTTATTTATAACCGCATAATAATCTTGTATTTCTTTATTTGAAAAGAAGTTGTCTACAAAAGCATGCACACCTTCTGTTTTCGTGTTTAAATAGTACGCTGTTCCACCTAAAATAATGGCGAATACAGCTAAAACTTTAATTACCAATTTCATACATGCGCCTCCTGTTTGCACTTCTTTCTCACTAATCTTATGTCTATACCTGTATTATACGGAAAAAGGCATACCATACTCTATTGAAAAGTCTTACACTTTCCTTACATTATTGTAAGGGTTTTTCAACTTATAGCAATTTCCCAATAAAAAATTTTTCCGTTTCATGAACTTTTATATTATTATTGAATGATACAAATTTTTATTACAAAAATCAAAGGAGACAGTTTTCAAATGGCTATCTTGCAAGGTTTAGCACTATTACTTGTTGTACTTTGTCTATTTACACTTTTTAGTTACCGTGCTCCTTACGGAATGAAAGCAATGGGTGCTTTAGCTAATGCAGCAATCGCAAGTTTTCTTATTGAAGCATTTCACCGTTATATCGGTGGAGAGATGTTTCATAATGACTTTTTACAATCAGTAGGAGAAGCTTCTGGTAGTATGAGCGGTGTCGCAGCGGCAATTTTAGTCGCACTAGCAATCGGTGTTTCACCCGTATATGCTGTTTTAATTGGTATTGCTACTAGCGGATTCGGTATTTTACCAGGATTTTTCGCTGGATACGTTTGCGCTTTCGTCGTGAAATTTCTCGAAAAGAAATTACCGGCTGGTGTAGAGTTTTTAGCAATTTTATTTATTGCCGCACCAATCTCACGCGGAATGGCCATGCTTATGGATCCGCTCGTGAATGCAACGCTCGGTAAAATCGGTTCTATGATTTCAGTTGCAACTACAGAAAGTCCTATCATTATGGGTATTATGCTTGGTGGATTAATAACAGTTATTTCTACTTCTCCATTAAGTTCTATGGCACTAACTGCAATGCTTGGATTAACAGGTTTACCAATGGCAATTGGTAGTCTTGCCGTAGCAGCCTCAGCCCCGATGAACTTTATTTTCTTTAAGCGACTAAAAATTTGCTCAAAGAAAGACACAATCGCTGTAGCAATCGAGCCTTTAACACAAGCCGATGTTGTTTCAGCAAATCCAATTCCAATTTATGCGACAAACTTCGTTGGCGGTGCACTCGCTGGTATTATTACATCTCTGTTCCAGCTCGTTAATAATGCACCAGGAACAGCATCACCAATCCCAGGACTTCTTGTCTTATTCGGATTTAATGACGTTGTAAAAGTAACAATTGCTGCCGTACTGTGTGGAATCGTTACCACTATTGTTGGATACATCGGATCAATCGTATTCCGCAAATATCCAATTCGTTCTGCTGATGAAATTCGCGGCATTACTTCGGAAGAAAAAGTTGCATAAGAAAAGAGCTATTCTCATTGTTTGAGAGTAGCTCTTTTTCTTGTCGTGTAACGGTAAATGAAATTATATCAGCGATTTTTTTAATATATCGACTTACCGACACATAACGACAAAATAAGAGCTCCCTATTCATATAGGAGGCTCTTATTTTATCCAGCTATAGCGGCTAGAATGATCGGTGGCTTCGCTTCTTCCTTCGAGGCAAAAAGCGCCTCTACGTCTGAAGCTCCATCCCCC
>NZ_WIPE01000146.1:0-1435 GCF_009760835.1 Bacillus sp. EE-W1
AGGACGTAAATCAGAAACAGAAATTTTTCCATGTACATCTGTTGTAAGCTCAGTACGAATGTCGTTACCATTCAGATCAGTAATTTTAAATACCGCATCTTTAAGAGCAGTACCATCTACATCATCCACTTTAGAAAGTTCCACAGCGCCTTTCGTTAAGCTATTTGTAGCTGTAACGGAGATAGGATCAGCTTGGCTCTTTGTAATTGTGAATGGAATTGGCTCTTTGTTTAAATCGTAGTGTTTCGGAGCCGTTGTCTCGATGAATTGATAATCACCAGGACGTAGGTCAGAAACGCTAATTTTACCTTGTTGATTCGTAACAAGATTTTTGTGAATTACAGTACCATTCATATCCACAATTTTAAATACTGCGCCTTCAAGAGTAGTGCCATCGACGTCGTCCACTTTAGAAAGTTCCACGCCGCCTTTTGTTAAACTATTTTTCATAGTAACGGTAGCAATATCTTTTTGGCTTTTTTCAATTGTAAATATAATTGGTTTTTTGTCTAAATCATAGTGTTCAGGAGCCGTTATTTCAACGAATTGATACGTACCAGGACGTAAGTTTTCGATAACGATTTTACCTTCACTGTTTGTTTTTAAATCTGTTTTAAGTACTTTGCCATCTTGATCTAGTAAATTAAATACCGCATCGGCAAGTTTTGTTTGAGTGTTTAAATCATCAACTTTAAGTAATTCGATACTACCTTGTTTTAAGCTATTTGTAGCAGTTAAAGAAATAGCTTTCTTCTGTCCTTTTTCAATAGTGAATTTGATTGGTGTTTCATCTAAAACGTAATGCTTAGGAGCTTTCGTTTCGATAAATTGGTAATCACCAGGACGTAGGTCGTTAATTTCGATTATTCCTTGTTCATTTGTAACAAGGTCTTTATGAACTACATCACCGTTCATATTAACAATTTTAAATACTGCATCTTTAAGAACAGTGCCATCAACATCATCTACTTTAGAAAGTTTAACTGCACCCTTTATTAAAGCATTTGTAGCAGTGACATGAAGAGTTTCAGTTTGGCTCTTTTTAATTGTAAATACGATAGGTTTTTTATCTAAATCGTAATGTTCAGGAGCAATTGTTTCAACGAATTGATACGTACCAGGACGTAGGTTTTCAACAACAATTTTACCTTCATCATTTGTTTTTAAGCCTTCTTCAACTAGCTCTCCGTCTGCATCTAATAAATTAAATACGGCGTTAGCAAGTTTTGTATTTATATCAATATCGTCAATCTTTGTTAGTTCAACGCTACCGTTTTTCAAAGCATTTTTGCCTGTAACATTGATCTCTTTCGTTTGACTTCTTTCAATTGTAAATGGAATTGTTGTTTCATCTAATACATAGTGCTCAGGAGCTTTTGTTTCAATGAACTGATAGTCTCCAGGGCGTAAATCAGAAACAGAAATTTTTCCGTTT
>NZ_WIPE01000147.1:0-4259 GCF_009760835.1 Bacillus sp. EE-W1
ATTTTACTAATTGTTATTAACATAAATTAAAACGTACATTATAGATATAGAAATTCGATTAGTTAAAAGAGAGTTATTCTGATGTTAGAAAAAAATTTTATAAATACGATAAGCAACGTTATATTTATAAACTCTTAAAGAATCTATCACTTCAGTTTACTCGTTTATTTATATTAGTACATTGGTATAAATTTTAATGGATATTTGTTTTATTGCTGAAACATGTTATAAAAATACGTTGAAGGAGAATGCTATATGACGTTACAACATGGCACATATTTATTAGAAAGAGAAAATAAAGAAAATACATTTGATGAAGAGCGATATCAGAAATGGTTAAGTAAGACAGGATTAAATAAATCAATTATTGATACTCTAATTCAGGAAAACAATATAGAGTTAGAATATTTCAAAACTGTTTTATCAAACAAAGAGAATCCTGAGTTAAATACTTCTTTAGAATGGATCGCTATTGTCAACAAATTAATAAATGATAATACATATTACAATAAAGATATCGAATATTTAGAGGGATTTGAAAACATTCCATTTTTCGCATTTTATGTTCCATTCTTTAACTATAGTTTGGAAGTAATATCAAATAAATTTAAAGGGGTTCATGAAGAAAAAATATTCTCTATTAATATAGAAAACATTACAAAAAGTATTCTATTAACTGTAGCTGATAGAATTGGCCAAATTGGATTAAAAGTATTAATAACAGAGATTAATATGGCGAGAACTGGTGATTTACTAAGTGGTGAGACTGAAAAGGAAAGATATGCTAGCTTTATTAATGAATTTCTTCAAGATAAAGAGTATATCCAGAACCTATTTAACTCTTATCCTGTAATGGTAAGACTAATGGTAGAAACTGTGCATAGTACTGTAGATGCAATGTTTGAGATAGTCTATCATTATGCGGAAGATCGAGATCAACTAGTTGAAATTTTTGGTGGAGATTTCAACATTTTAACATCAATTGACTTGGGCGCGGGTGACACTCACCAAAATGGAAGAACTGTAGCTATGCTAAACTTTAATAATAAAGGGAAATTAGTATATAAACCTCGCTCGTTAAAAACAGATGAACTATTTAATGAACTATTAATTTGGATTAATAAAAAAGGATTTAAAAAACCATTAAAAAACTTAACAGTATTAAGTCGAGATGAATATGGATATCAGGAGTTTATTTCAGGAAGTGAGTGTAATACCCCGCAGGAAGTTGAAAACTTCTATTATAGACAAGGTGGATATATTGCTTTATTTTATATACTAAATTCTACAGATTTCCACCATGAAAATATTATTGCTGATGGTGAGTATCCTATATTTATAGACCTAGAAACACTATTTAGTAATTCAATTGAATTTAATAATGAACTAACAGATAATAAAAGTGCTTTTTTAAAATTATCATTAAACATTAAAGATTCTGTTTTTCAATCGTTAATGCTGCCTGTAAAATTCAGTGATGATCCTCTTATTGATTATGATCTAAGCGGTTTAGGAATAAGTGGTGAACTAGAAGTAGAGCCTTCTGCAGTAAATGCATTGGATAATGTATATAGTGATCAGATTAAAATGGTTAAACAAAAAGTTAAATTAAAAGAATTCAATAATACCCCACGAATTAAACAAAAGAAAACAAATGCTAGTGATTATATTGAAGAAATTATTAATGGGTTCACGGATATGTATAAATTAATATTAAATAATAAGAAAGAATTCACATTAGATAATGGGCCTTTATACTCGTTTAAAAATACCTTTGCAAGACAAGTTTTCAGAGCGACTGAGGCGTATGCAAGATTTGTATCGGCAAGTATTCATCCTAATTACTTAAAAAATGGAATTGATAGAGAAGGCTTATTTTATTATCTATGGCATGGTATTAACCATCAACCGAAATTCAGCCGAATTGCAAAGTATGAAATACAAGACCTTTTAAGAACTGATATACCTTACTTTACCTTCAAAGTTGGTTCAACAAGTTTATTTAGTTCAGATAAAATCGAAATTAAAGACTTTTTCGAAAAAACTTCGATAGATGAAATAAAAGAAAAGCTAAATAAATTAAGTGACCTAGATCATGATCAACAAGTAGAATTTATAAAGCAATCTCTTGGCGCAATTGCTACAAACGAACAAAAAGAATACACTCCGTACGGCTATAAAGAGGTTGAAAAGAGTCTTTTAGATACCAAAGAATATCAAAAAGATCAATTTCTGAATGAAGCAAAAAAAATAGGCGATGAAATAGTGAATCGTGCTATTGTAGGTGATAATTTCAAAGATGCATTGTGGTTTGGGCTTAACTTAGATAATAATGAACAATTTAAATTATCCCCTATAAGTATTGATTTATATAACGGTAGCTTAGGAATAGTACTATTCCTTGGAGTACTAGCAAAAGAAACTAATGATGAAAAATATAAGAAATATGCTGTTGCTGGATTGAATTATATTGAAAATAAGTTAGCTCATACAAAATTACAATCGACTTCAGCATTTTCAGGGTATAGCTCCCTTTCATACGTATACGCTTATTTAGGAAAAATTTGGGGCGATCAAAAACTCATTAATCAATCTAGAGAATATATCAATAAAATTGATTCGCTATTAATTGAAAATGAGACCACATATGATTTTGTAGGTGGATTAAGTGGTTCCCTTCTTGTATTAGTCCGACTATATGAAAAGTTTAATTTTACTGAATTAAAACCTATTTGCGATTTAATATCCCAGAAATTATTAAATCAGGCTTCTGAACAAATAAAGAATAATACCTTGCTCACTGGATTAGCACATGGTGCTTCTGGATACGCTTGGCCATTACTAGAATATGCTTATAAAATGAATCAGAATCACTTACAAAAGGATATATTAGAAATATTAGATTATGAAAATAGCAAAGTAAATGATAATCAAGATAATTGGTTAGATTTAAGAGAAAATGAAAGCTTTGACGCGCCAGCATTTTGGTGTCATGGGGCCGGTGGAATAGGCATAAGTAGATTAATGATGTCTCAAATTATTGCAAATACTAATATTAGCGGTGATTTACAAAAATGTATTAATGTACTCATGACTAAAGGATTTGGTACTAGTAATACCTTATGCCATGGTGACTTTGGAAATCTTGATTTTCTTTTAACTTATGCTCAATTTACAAAAAATAATGAGTATATAGAAATCTCAAGAGAAATCGGTAAACATGTATTAAAACAAAAAGAAGAGAATGAACAGTGGAATTTAGATCAACACGGCGATGTAAATATCTTAGGATTCATGATCGGAACTTCGGGTATAGGCTTTGAATTATTACGTTTAAATAACCCTGATATTCCTTCCGTGTTAAGTTTAGATTTACCGTAAGTTTAAAGATATTTCTATCACTCGTGATTATGTAACTGAAAATATAACAATTAAACTGCTTTTATAGCCCAAAGTTAAACTAATAGGCGTCACCATATCAAAGAAAGAAAATTGTACATTCGGATACAATTTAGACACAAAATATCCGGTTCCTTGTACGCTAAGGGATCGGATATTTATTTTACTGTTTTATATAGCGTACAATTTCTCGCTTATTTAGATACCATAGAACATTAAAAAATATCAACTTGTACTACATTATCTGTTGTAGCATTAGAGCTTCCTGTAGTTACTTTTAATGAAATACAGTCACCTGCTTGAAATGTCATAGAAATATTATTATTGATATTGGAAGTTAGGATACCAGTTAGTGTAACGGTAAGAAGTGTATCTAAAACATTTTTAAATCCAGATTCAAATGCGAGTGTTGGAAAAATTACATATCTTTAATATCGTCTTTTGAGATACTTTAAAATAACATATCGAGCCGTTTCGTTTACCTTACAAAGATGTTAGGCGAATATAAGGTTAATAAAAATATAGAATAGGAAAAAAGAGAGTGTAGGGGGATATATATGAACAAACCAGTTGTAGTCGTTAAAGACGTTCAAAAAGTATACGGTAAAAAAGGGGAAAACCAATCACACGCATTAAAAGGTGTGTCGTTCTCGATTCAAGAGGGGGAATTTGTTGGAATTATGGGACCATCTGGTTCAGGGAAAACAACGTTACTAAATGTAATTTCAACATTAGATAAAGCAACAGGCGGTGTTGTTGAAATTGCCGGTGCGGATATTACAAAGATGAAACAGGGTGAACTTTCTGATTTCCGTTCGCAAAAATTAGGGTTCATTTTCCAAGACTTTAACTTATTAGAG
>NZ_WIPE01000011.1:0-8732 GCF_009760835.1 Bacillus sp. EE-W1
GATCGCAATCGTGATGGTGGTAGCCGTGGTCGTAAAGGTGAAGGTCAAGGTCGCCCTGGATCTTCAAATGGACGTGGCGAAAGAAAACATCATAGCCGTCCACAAGCTTAATAAAAAAGAGAATGCCCTTTGCTGGCATTCTCTTTTTTTATTTCTGTAATTGTACATACTACATAATAACTTGTGTAGAAAAGAGGTGCTACATGCTTGTAAGACTTGGATATGTTGCGATGAGTGTACATTTAAAGAATGCATCTCCATCTCAAACGATGACATATGCGCAGTTTCAACGAATTGGTGATCGAGAGGCTGCAATTCGTAAACTCGAAAGAATTGCTAATTCGAATTTAGAAAATTGTTTACGGTTATTAAAGCATAATAAAGGGCATGATATATCTTTCTTTCGGCTTAGTTCCAAGCTTGTTCCTTTAGCGAATCATGAGGAGTTGTTAGAGTGGAACTATATTCGCCCCTTAAAAGAAAATTTAAAAGTACTAGGTGATTACGCTATTCGAATGAATATGCGTATTGATTTTCATCCAGATCATTTCGTTGTGCTGAATTCACCTGAAGAGAATATTTTTAAACAATCTGTAAAGACATTGCAGATGCATAAAAAATTATTAAAAGGTATGGGGATTGAACATAAGCAACGATGCGTATTACATGTGGGTGGAGGTTATAAAGATAAGGAACTCGCATTAGAACGCTTTATAGAAAATTGGTCAAGTGTTCCAAGAAGTATCCAAGAGATGGTCATATTAGAAAATGATGATACGACCTTTTCTTTAGAAGAAACATTGTATTTAGGTGAAAAATTAGATATTCCAGTCGTGTTTGATTTGCATCACCATATGATGAATAATGATCGAGAAGATTGGCATGAAGATTGGGCGCGTGTTGTACATACGTGGGAATCGTCTTTGTTACCAGTGAAAATGCACATTTCTAGTCCTAGAGAGGGAAAAGACCCGAGAGCGCATGCGGACTTTATTGATGTAGATACTTTTTTATCTTTTTTAAAAAAGATAAAGGGAAGTGTTCCGCAAATTGATTGTATGATTGAAGCGAAGAAGAAGGATGAGTCTTTATTTCAACTAATGAGAGATTTAAGTAAACAAACAGATGTAGAAATTGTCGATGGTGCGAGCTTTTATATTAAATAAGCTCTGCACCATCGAATTTTTTTGTTAATAAAGGAGTGCAAATACCACCAATAATCAATCCTGTTAAATGGCTTATAGGGTTAGCGGAGGGATTGAAGAAAGTGAATAGTAGTAATATACATATCATGATTGAAAAAATAGCAATGTCTCTTGGATTGGAAGAACGATATCGACTATACAATAGAAATAATTGTGCACCTAGCAATCCGAAAATACCACCAGATGCCCCGGCATGAATATATTCAAGAGGCATAATGAGATAAGAAGAAATATTTCCAAGAGTTCCAGAAAGGAAAAAAATAATGATGAAAGAAAAGTGCCCTAGTTGTTTTTCAATAGAAGAGCCAAGCACAAATAAACAAATACTATTAGAAAGGAAATGTTGTAAGTCTACATGTACAAGTAAGGAAGTTATGAGACGCCACCATTCTCCTTTAGCGATATATTCATTGTAGGATGCCATGGGAAAGAGAAGAAAGTCGCCTAACATAATCATGACTAATTGTATGAGAAGTAAAGCGATGACGATTGGTTGTAAGGAAATGCGGGCAGAAGGTATTAGCATGTTGTGAGTATCACTCCTTTTGCATCAGAAAGATTCTCTGTTATTCTTACAATATGAAAAAAGAAAGCTAAATAGAAGAAGGGGATTTTGAAATGATTGTAGGGATTGGAATCGATATTATTGAATTGAATCGAATTGAAAAAATGCTAGATGGAAAACTTAAATTTATGGAGCGTATTTTAACTGAAAGTGAACGTAATGTTGCTAAGGAGCTGAAGGGAAGTCGCCTTACAGAGTTTGTAGCTGGAAGATTTGCAGCGAAAGAGGCGTATTCAAAAGCGGTAGGAACTGGTATTGGAAAAGAAGTAAGTTTTTTAGATATTGAAGTAAGGAATGATGATAGAGGTAAGCCGATTCTCGTTACAAGTACAGAGCATATTGTTCATTTATCAATTAGTCATAGTAAGGAATTTGCTGTTGCTCAAGTTGTTTTAGAAAGCTCGTCACGCTAGTCTGCATATTTTATATCTTTGTCTCATATATTTGATGTAGCGATAAGGAAGGTACATCTTCCATTCATTTATAGGGGCAAAGGGGCTGAAGTGATGAAAAGGCGTCTGTTTTTAGTTCTTGTCGGTTTATTAACCGTTTTTGTGTTGGCGGGTTGTATGGAAAAGAAACAAGATGATGTTGTGAGAGATTTAGAGGCGAAAGTAAAAGGGATGAAAAGTTATCAAGCTGAAGCAAAATTATCTATTAAAACAGGGAATGAGCCTCAGGAGTACAAGGTAGAAATATGGCATAAGGAACCTTCTTTTTATCGTGTGAATTTGCAGAATGCGAAAAAAGATCAAAGCCAAATTATTTTAAGAAATGAAGAAGGGGTATTTGTATTAACGCCAGCACTTAATAAGAGTTTCCGTTTCCAAAGTGATTGGCCGCAAAATAGTAGCCAGGCTTATTTATATGAATCCCTTGTGAGAGATATTTTGCAGGATAAGAAAAACCTTACTTTTGAAAAAACAGATAAGTATTATATTTTTAAAACAAAAACAAACTATCAACATCAAAACATGTTGCCGAAACAAGAGATTACATTGAAGAAAAGTGATTTAACACCAGTTTCGGTGAAGTTAATGGATAATGATCAAAATGTTCTTGTGAAAGTAGATTTCTCAAAAGTGAAATTTGATGCGAAATTTGATAAAGGTGCATTTGATACGAAACAAAATATGTCTAGAGCGCAAGTAGATGTTCAAACAACAGCGAAAGAAGACAAACCATTTGCTATTTTGTATCCGCGTGATACGCCGCAAGGTATGGTTTTGAAAGATGAAAAAGAGTTGAAGACAGACAGTGGCAAGCGTGCGATACTCACATACACTGGAAGTAAGAAATCCTTTACTTTGATACAAGAAAAGGCAAAAGTTGCAGAGGCTTCGTCAGCGATAAGTGTGAGCGGAGAATTGGTTGATCTTGACTTTACAATTGGGGCATTGACGAAAGATTCTTTAACGTGGTCGCATAACGGAGTAGAATATATGCTCGTGTCTAAAGGTTTAGAGCCGAAGGAGCTATTAATGGTTGCTCGTTCAGTTACAGAGAAGCAAGTGAAGTAAACTTCTTAGACGTGGTGATATATGTGCACCACGTCTTTTCTTAGTTTGAAGGGTGGATTTCATAAAAGAAGCATATAAAAGAATAAGCTTCGCATATCGTGTATAAGGAAGTGTATTTATGGAAGAAGCACCATTTTACCGTGACACTTGGGTGGAAGTGGATTTAGATGCGATCTATAACAATATTACACACATTAAAGATTTCATTCCAAGTGATGTAGAGATTTTTGCTGTAGTCAAGGCGAATGCATATGGACACGATTATGTACCGGTAGCTAAAACGGCATTAGAAGCAGGGGCGACAAGGTTAGCGGTTGCCTTTTTAGATGAAGCTCTAGTGCTTCGAAGGGCTGGTATTACTGTGCCGATTTTAGTGTTAGGTCCTTCCCCGCCTCGTGATGTCAATGTAGCTGCTGAAAATGATGTAGCGTTAACTGTTTTTCAAAAAGAATGGGTGGATGAAGCGATCAAACTTTGGGATGGTTCATCTACAATGAAATACCATATTAATTTCGATAGTGGTATGGGGAGAATTGGAATACGCGAACGAAAAGAATTAAAATCATTTTTAAAGAGTTTAGAAGGTGCGCCATTTTTAGAATTAGAAGGAGTTTATACACATTTTGCAACAGCGGATGAGGTGGAGACTTCTTACTTTGATAAGCAATATAACACATTTTTGCAGCAGTTAAGTTGGTTGAAAGAGTTCGGAGTGGATCCTAAGTTTGTCCATACAGCTAATAGTGCTGCAACGCTACGTTTTCAAGGGATTACATTTAATGCAGTACGAATTGGCATTGCGATGTATGGGTTATCTCCGTCTGTAGAAATACGCCCTTTTTTACCGTTTAAATTAGAACCAGCGCTATCACTGCATACGAAAGTTGCTCATATTAAACAGGTGATTAAAGGGGATGGGATTAGTTATAATGTCACTTACCGAACGAAAACGGAAGAATGGATTGCAACTGTTGCGATTGGATATGCAGATGGATGGCTTAGAAGATTACAAGGGTTCGAAGTGCTTATAAATGGTAAAAGGGTACCGATTGTAGGTCGAGTAACAATGGATCAATTCATGATACACCTTCCTTGTGAAGTGCCGCTTGGTACGAAAGTTACACTCATTGGAAAACAAGGTGATGAGTATATTAGTGCTACTGAGGTTGCTGAATATTCTGGGACTATTAATTATGAAATTATTGCAACGATAAGCTTCCGAGTGCCGAGAATATTCATACGGCACGGCAAGGTTGTAGAAGTAATCAATTATTTGAACAATATATAGAAGGTAGTATGGTTTGCTTCTTGTCATTTGAGAGGACTGTTCATTGGTTAAGAATAAGCTCATTTTTGATGAGAAGCTTTTTACTTATCATTACTTTTAACATAATTTAACGTAAATTTTGCTGGGAAACTCTTTCGTTTCTTGTTTGTAATAAGATAAAAATAAAAGAATATGAATTTTTTGTTTGTGAATTGGAAAACATAAGCAAGGAATAAGGAAGTCTTTGCAACAGGCTCCATACAATGGTATTATTACAATAGGTGTCATATATATATTTGGGTGTGTAGTTGACGGTGGAGGTGTATTTTTGTGTCCGAATCAAGTGTAACTACTGAAATCGTGGTTCGGTTGCCAAAGCAAATGGTAACGGAATTGGACGGAATTGGAAAACAAGAGAATAAGAATCGCCATGAACTAATTTGCCAGGCAACACAACTGTTATTGCGTCAACATAAGACGAAGAAACGCTACCAACATGAATCAATGCGACGTGGGTACATTGAAATGGGAAAAATTAATCTTGGTATTGCATCGGAAGCTTTCTTAGCAGAGTATGAAGCAGCTCATACAGTAGAACGCTTAGTTAGCGGGGGGTAATATTTTGATTGTAAAACGCGGCGACGTGTATTTTGCAGACCTTTCCCCAGTTGTTGGTTCTGAGCAAGGAGGCGTTCGTCCGGTTCTTGTCATTCAAAATGACATCGGAAATCGTTTTAGTCCAACGGTGATTGTAGCGGCTATTACTGCACAGATTCAAAAAGCTAAATTACCCACTCATGTGGAAATTGATGCGAAAAAGTACGGTTTTGAGAGAGATTCTGTTATTTTACTTGAGCAGATTCGAACAATCGATAAGCAGCGCTTAACGGACAAAATCACTCACTTAGATGAAGTGATGATGATTCGTGTAGATGAAGCGCTACAAATTAGTTTAGGACTAATAGATTTTTAAATCGGCAGTTTAAGTTGCTCTCTTTACAGGGCAACTTTTTTTTATTATAGAGGAGGTTACGGTTGTATATGGAAATGGTAGATAATCGACAAGCGTTAATGAAAATGTTAGTGAAGGAATTAGGCTTTACCGAAAAGCAAGTTCGTCATGTTATTCAATTAACAGAAGAAGGTAACACAGTTCCATTTATTGCTCGTTACCGAAAAGAATGGACAGGCTCTTTAGATGAAGTGCAAATTCGTACAATTTTAGAGAGATGGCAATATATGATGCAGCTTGAAGATAGGAAAGAAGAGGTTCTTCGTCTTATTGATGAGAAGGGGAAACTGACAGGAGAGTTACGTCAGCAAATTGTTAAAGCTGTAAAGTTGCAAGAAGTAGAAGATTTATATCGTCCATATAAAGAGAAAAGAAGAACGAAAGCAACGATTGCAAAAGAAAAAGGACTAGAGCCGTTAGCTGAATGGTTATTGTTATATAAGAAAGAAGATCCAAATCAGAAGGCAGTGGAGTTTATTAACGCAGAGAAAGAAGTGCAATCTGCAGAAGAAGCATTACAAGGTGCCCAAGACATTATTGCAGAAATCGTTTCAGATGAAGCAGCTTATCGTAGTTGGATTCGGAATGTTACTTTTAGAAAAGGTGTTATGTCTTCGTCCGTAAAAGATGAAGAGAAAGATGAAAAGAATATATATGAAATGTATTACAGTTATGAAGAACCGTTGCAGAAAGTAGTACCGCATCGTGTATTAGCGATGAATCGCGGTGAGAAAGAAGATATATTGAGAGTTTCTGTTGTTCCACCAGTAGATGAGATAGTAACTTTCTTATATAAGAGAGTAATTCGTGATAACGATTCTAAAAGTGCGCATTATGTAAAGTTAGCAATTGAGGATGGTTATAAACGATTAATTCAATCCTCCATTGAAAGAGAGATTCGAAAAGAATTAACAGAAACAGCTGAGGAACAAGCGATACATATTTTTTCTGAGAACTTACGTAATTTGTTATTACAACCTCCAATGAAAGGAAAGGTTGTGTTAGCTTTAGATCCTGCATATAGAACGGGTTGTAAATTAGCTGTTGTAGATGATACTGGGAAGGTTCTATATATTGATGTTATTTATCCGCATCCACCTGTTCGTAAATATGAAGATGCAAAAATGAAAGTTCTTTCTATTATAGATAAATATCAAGTTGAAATGATTGCGATTGGGAATGGTACAGCTTCTAGAGAATCGGAAGAATTTATAGTTGATGTATTACAAAATGTGAAACAAGAAGTCTTCTATATTATTGTGAACGAAGCTGGTGCGAGTGTGTATTCGGCCTCCGATTTAGCTCGTGAGGAATTTCCGAATTTACAGGTTGAAGAAAGAAGTGCTGTTTCTATTGGGAGACGTCTGCAAGATCCACTTGCTGAACTTGTGAAGATTGATCCTAAATCAGTTGGGGTTGGACAATACCAACATGATGTATCTCAAAAGAGGTTGAATGAATCATTAACATTTGTAGTAGAGACGGCAGTTAACCAAGTCGGTGTGAATGTAAATACAGCTTCAGTTGCGTTATTGCAATATGTTTCGGGTTTATCGAAAACTGTTGCGAAAAATATTGTGGCAAAGCGTGAAGAAGAAGGGAAATTTACAAAACGAACAGACTTAAAGAAAATACCGCGTCTAGGTGCGAAGACATATGAACAATGCATAGGTTTCTTACGTATATTAGAAGGGGCAAATCCGTTAGATCGAACGGGTATTCATCCAGAACAATATAAAAATGTTGAATTGTTATTGAAGAGTCTAGGGTTATCAAAAGATGACGTAGGGCAATTGCAATTACAAAAGAGCTTAGAAGAAGTGGAGATTTCTAAGTTATCGCAAGAAACGGGAGTTGGGGAGCCAACATTAGTTGATATTATAGATGCGCTCATTAGTCCAGAGCGAGACATGAGGGATGAGTTGCCTAAACCGCTTCTGAAAAAAGGGATTTTGAAATTAGAAGATTTAAAACGTGGTATGGAACTGGAAGGAACAGTTCGTAACGTTGTTGATTTTGGTGCTTTTGTTGATGTAGGTGTAAAACAAGATGGTTTAGTACATATTTCTAAACTAAGCAAACAGTATGTGAAGCATCCGTTAGATATTGTATCTGTCGGACAAATCGTCAAGGTATGGGTAGATGATATTGATACGAAAAAAGGTCGCGTTGCACTATCCATGTTGCCGATTGAATAGTAAGAGAAGAGAGCAGATGAAACTGCTCTTTTTTTATGGGATAAAACGTGTAATGGATTATGAGCTTTGATGTATTTTGCTATAATAAAACCAGCATTCATTTAGTAATTTAATTTGATACCGGTTTTTTTCAAAATATGCGCGTTGCATTTGTTTTTTTAGCCACGTAGGCATAGGAATCCCTCCTTGTTTAATCCTACTCTCAAAAATGTAAGGTACTATTGATGAGAGGTTGGTGAGTGGATTTCTATTCATGCTATATTTTTAGAAACCACGCTTCTTGAATGAGGATGGGTATATGTACTATTTAATATATGTATAAGGGAGGAGAAAAGTGTAAAAATATTTTTTAGTTTAGGAGGAATGAGAGTGGATGAGCAAGAAATACAGCGTCTGGTGGAAGAAGTATCACTACAATACTTCGGAATGCCATTTTTACATAGAGCTATGTTCAATAGTAGGTTGCGTACAACTGGTGGACGTTATCTATTGAATACACACAACATTGAACTGAATTATCGATATTACGAAATGTATGGGAAAGAAGAGTTAGTCGGAATCATTAAACATGAGCTTTGTCATTATCACTTACATATTACAGGAAGGGGCTATAAGCACCGGGATAGAGATTTTCGTGAATTGTTAAAAGAAGTTGATGCGCCACGCTTCTGTAAACGAATAATTAATGAAGAGAAGGAAAAAAAGGTTTATACGTATGAATGTATGGGCTGTTTGCTTCAATATGTAAGAAGACGTCAAATAAATACAAAAAGATATGTCTGCGGAAAGTGTAAAGGGAAACTGAACCTGATAAAGAAAACATCTTGACAGTGAAAACGCAATCCAGTATATTATAAACATGTCACGTTTGTACAAGATGTTGAGAAAAAACATCTTGACTTACGATAAGAAATTTTATAAGATACAAATTGTCTTTATTATTCCGCAGTAGCTCAGTGGTAGAG
>NZ_WIPE01000148.1:0-2811 GCF_009760835.1 Bacillus sp. EE-W1
GAAAAATAGAAATAGGGAAATAGGGATATTATTTAAATTACGCGTAATTTCACTGTTTACAAACAAAAAAACTTGCTGTAATGTAAGAATTAGCAAGTTTTTCAACAAAAAGTGATTTAATTTGATACTGTACATAAAGGGCTTATTAGATAAATAAATGGTAAAAAAATAAATAAAAAAAAGAACGGCTGTCTAATTGAGATTTCTCAGGTCCCAATCTGACAGAAAAAGTAGAGTTACTGACAATAACTTTACTCCCCGGTGAATACACGTTGCTGTCAACAACTTGTATTCCATTTACACACTGCAAGACCAGTATGTAAAATTCTCCGTCCGTTCTAGTTAACTATGTTATTAGAGATATAAAAATATCTGTATTTAGTATAGTTAATTAGAGCTAGATTGTAAAGGTAGAAATCTGTATTTAAGTTTGTTTGAATACGGAGAAAAGTCTGTCTTTTATCTACTTTCCGGAGAATTTTTGAGGTGAGCAGTGTTATAACTGCTCACCTTTTTTATTGTCAAAAATCTAGTGGAAAGGAGATTTAACATGGATAAAGCGCAGCAAGCAATCGAATTGATTTTACATGATGGGTTACGAAAATATAAATATAAAAACTCAAGAGCTAGCATATCCATGTTAGATTCTCAGGATTCTAGTATCAAAATGGATGACAGATTTGTATTTATTACACGTACAAAAGAAGATTTAACGAACTTATATGGTACAAAGGGAGTTGTATTGACTTCTCAAGAAACAGTACTGGACCATATTGGACAAGCTACACATTGGACTCCGAATATTTTTAGAGTGGGAACATACATAGATAGAAACAGAAAAATCATTAAAGGGCATGAAGAACGAAATCTAAAACAAATTAATTGCTTTACTGTTGATATTGATACAAAAGATCTTAATCCAGGGGAAATCGTACTTGCAGCAATGGACAAGCAGTTAGGAATGCCTACAGTTATTGTTGAAAGTGTGAAGGGATACCAGGTTTATTTTGTGTTGGATAAACCATTATTTATTTCGAATAAGAACGATTTCCGGGGATTACGTAGTGCAAAAAGAATCAGTGAGAACATCAGAAAAGCTCTAAGCGACCTTTTACCTGGTGTTGATTTGACATGTAATGACTTCGGGTTCTTCCGTATGCCAAATGAAGAGAACATAGTATGGTTTGATGCAAACAGTACATGTAATTTATCTCATTTAATTGAATGGTCTAAAGATCAAGATATCGGCCATCGTAGAAGTGTATTTACGGTTATTTCAAATAAGCAAATTAAAACTACGCAAATTACTGAAGGATGGGTGCAAAAGGTATTAGCATGCACACATATCAGAGGTCAAAAAGGTGTATTTGGACGTGATAATGCTGTATTTACGCTCGCGTTAGCATGCTATTCTTCAAGAATGACTCAAGATGAGGCATATAATTTACTGGATGAATTTAATACAAGCCTAAAAAGCCCTTTGAAAAATTCAAGTATTCAAAAGGCTATTCGTAGTGCTTTTTCAGGTAAATATAAAGGCGCAAACAAAGAGTACATCAATCAAATTTTAGAAATTTGGTCAGATAGAAAGGTAACATTTTCAACTCTAGTACCATCACAGTATTGGTATAAACATAAGAAAGCACGCAAGGATCGTGTACGTAGTCATTGGTATGAGTGGGAACAAGATATCATTGACTTCTTAAACGTGCAAAAAAATACCGAAAAAGGATTCTTATATTTTACTCAAAAAGAAATATGTGAAGTGTTGCGAATTCCAAGAAGTACGTTAAACAATGTGCTAAAGAAATCAAAGCAAATATATCTCCATGTGATCGGTAAAGGTAGTCAACGACAAACTGGACTGTCTACTTTGTTGTTGCTTTTTAATAATGCTATTGGTCGTACAACAGAACAAAAAGAGCTGTACTTGGAGTTTATTCAATCAATCGTCCCTGGAGCTGCAGAGCGATTATATGATCTACTCCCAAGGGATAACAGTGATTCTATCACACTAAATACGGGCTAATTTGGTACTTTGTCCACTATGCCAATACATATTTCTATTATAGTCTTTTCCCTTTTGGTTTTTCTGTATGAACTACAGTACGTGAAATTATTTGTTGGCCTTTTATTTTGTTTGGAGGCTGTTTAGATTTTATTTTTATGCTCGATTGTTTGTTCTTTAAAAGGTGTATTCTTATTGTTACTACAGTATGTTCTGTTTAAATTACTGGATTTTTTTATTAGATGCTTTTTTAGACATCGATAAAAAGAGTAGTGAGCGTTCTATTAAATTGTTTGTAATAGGGGAAAATTGGATGTTTTAAAATGCATGGTGGGGTGCGAGAGGATATTCGAAGTTCTGATGGTTATCTTTGTTATTTGTTAGAAACGTTTTTTAACATCGGTTTAAATAATAAAGAGGAAATTAATAAAGTTTTGTTGGGATTGATAGATTTATTATCTAGATGCAGTGTGCTGAAAAAAATGGATTAAACAAAAGTAACTTCAAAATATACAATAAAAGTTGATTTTGAAGTTACTTTATGTTTAGTTTTCTTTCGGAAGAACAATGCCTTTATACAATTGAACTGTAATGAAGTAGTAAATTGAGTAAATGACTATGAAAATTATTATTGGAAGCCAAATACGGAAATATGGATCGATTAGGATAAACGAAAAGATGTTCATACCAACTAATACGTGTGCAATCCCTACAATCGCTGGGAATAGGAATATTAAGAATACTTCTTTATAAATTGACTTTGTTAATAATTTACGGCGCACACCGATTTTACGAAGCATTTG
>NZ_WIPE01000149.1:0-5192 GCF_009760835.1 Bacillus sp. EE-W1
TACTCCTCCTGGTGTTTGACCTCCTTCACTCGCTCCTTGTCTTACTCCTCCTGGTGTTGGATTTCCTTCATTTGTTCCATTTGACTTTCCAGCTTCTTTCATTTCATCTTGAAGACTTGTTGTTCCCGCTTCTTGCCCATTTGCTACCCCAGGGTTTTCGTTCCCGCCTTTTTTCATATCTTCTTGAATAGATGGCATACCACCATTCTTTTTATCTTTTTCCTTATTTAAGTTACCTTTTTCTTTTTCCTTATTTGCTACATCATTTCCATTTGCTTTCTTCTCACCAGCTTTTTTCATTTGATCTTGCAATGAATCTTTATTTTCAGATTCATTTCCATTTTTCAAGCCACTTATGAGACCAGCCATGCCACCTGTTGCCATCGCTGCCGCACTTGCTGTTTTAGCTGCTGCAACACCCGTTCCTTCTGCTGCACCTTTCGCTCCTTTTCCAATCATATTTCCGAGACCCTTCATTGGTTTTGAACTTGCAAGAGCGCCAATTCCTTTACCAAGTACGAAACCACCTGCTAACATGCCCCAACTGCTCTTTAATCCAATATCTATTCCAAATAGCCTTTCTACAACTGACGGGCCATCTAGAACTGCCATGCTAAATGCTGCTAATGCAATCAGATACGGTACACCACTTAGTTTGTCATGTAGAAACGCCGTTCCCATTATATATAGCTTCAAAGAGAGGAATATCATAATCGTTGCTATAAATATATTGAGGATATTAGATAATACAGCTTTTAACTTTTGACCATTCGCAACATCCGCTGGTGCTAATATGTTGGCTAACCAAATAGTTAAATGCTAATTCATAACATAATCTAGCTAATTTAATACTTACCAATAACAAAGTTAATCCTGTTATCAGTAAAGTAAAGAATATGTTCCAAAAATTCCAATGCCAGCGATAATACTTTTCTGGAAAGAAATCAAACCATCCATCTTTTAATTCTGCTAAAGATGCAACTCCTAATGCATCCATCACCCTTTTATTCTGTAGGATTTTTTGACCACCATCTGATAAATCCTTGTCTTTCGTAAATTTGAAATCGGAATCAATTTTTTCTGTAATATCTATTTGTCTAATATTTTTTTCCGGAATATTATTTTTCGGATTCAAATCTTCTTTCTTTTTCCATCCATTTTGATCTATTACTGCAACATCTGTTATGTTTTTCTTAATAATTTCATCACTTAAGGAACCTTTTTGCTCTGATTTTACAACCGCTATGGCATCATCGGTGAACTTATCGACCCTTGTCATACCAGTACTTAATAAACAAAGTACACTAAGTGTTATGAAAATATTGATGATAATTTGAGAACGGTTCATTTGTTTGTTCATGATGAACATGTAGCCAATATATAAAAACGATATGGCTAAAAGAACAACAAACAATGGATATAGCATATCAACAAAATTTTGTATTTCCGGTGAATTAAAGAATCCTTTAATCCCCAGTATGGCATCTGTCACACCTTCTAAAGCATCTACAACTAAAGATAAGCCTACAATTAGAAACCATCCTAGCCAACGTAATACATAATTCACGATGTCTCCTACTTGAAGATAATCCGAGAACGTTTCTAAAACCTTTAAAATCTCTTCATCTTTCACGATTTACCCTCCTCTCATGCTTGCTATGGCCCTAATACTTCTTTTGCTGTCCAACTCACTCTTTCATTTAGTCTGTCGATACGAATAATCAATTTCCCTTTTTGTTCCCGATCTACTGAAAGGAAAAGAACCGCATCTTCTAGACCAAGAATAACCTCATTTTCTTCTGTCACAAATGGCGAGTAGCTATCTAAAATCAATTGCATTTTATCCGTTATTGTCGGTACACACATTCCCTCTTCCTCCTTTATGTTTGGAATGAAAAAAGCACTCAATTATTTGAGTGCTTTCTAACTTGTTACTTGTTCTTTTTCTTCTAAATCACGCAAGATTCGATTAATCTTATTTTCGACTGCTTGATAAACACTTTTGTCGATATGGTCATTGTGAGCTAACATTTGAAATTCACTGTAAAACTCGCCCATTTCTTGATTTTCAACTTCATCTATTGATTTTCCTAATTGCGCTAAAAAGAACTTATCAACCAGTTTCAAAACCGCTAAATCAGATTCGAAAAATTCATTAACCATTTTTTCTTTCCAATTTTCAATGGAGAGGAAATCAAACGGGCTATCTTCCTGCTGAAACGCCTCTTCGGGAATCTCTTCATCAATTCCCATCATTGTTGGTTCTTCTACTGGCTGCGGTGTCTCTATTTGAGAAGAAGCTTCTTGTACTTGTTCTGGTTCTGATGTTTTTTTCTCAATTTGTTCTGCTTTTCTCTGTCCTAGAAAATCTACAATAAGTGCTTTTGGATTTACATCATCATGTAGAGAATCAATGTCTATATCTAAAATAGATTTATCTGTATCGAACTCTACCCCTAAGTACTCCCATCTATATTTTAAGGCTGTTTCTCCCGTATTATAAATTGGGCGAGGTCTGATCCGTTTTCTGTTATTATCCTGACGTTTTATAACACGAATAACGGCACTTTCTCCTTCTTTAAAATTCATAAGTTCATTTGCTGTTAACAGTGGGCGTTGGTCTAGACCTTCCGTTTTATTTTTATCAGTAGAAAGACCTTTCCCACTTCGGGAAGGTAGGTTAATCGTCTGATTCCCTAGTTTTTTGGATACTTTTTCGGCGGTTTCTTGATCGTTCGTTAGAATGTAGATGGTATTCCCACAGTTTCCATCAATCGTATCTGCATCTTCACCATACTTATTTTTTAATTGTGCATATGCCTGGATTATTAGGTTAAAGCGAACATTCCTACCAAGACAAACCGTGATAATATTTGCCATTCCTTCAATACTCGGTATATTTCCAAACTCATCTAGGCAAAAAACCACTTCACGGTGACATTTTCCTCCACGAGCGAGGGATGCACCCTTTGCCAATATAAAATAAAGCTGCCTTACAAAAATAGAAGCAATCACATGGTTCGAAGAATCAAAGTCTGGTGTAATCATAAAAATAGCGACTGGCTTATCGAAATAATCCACTTTTGTTATTTTCATATCTTCATGTTCTTCTACTACTTTAAATTCTGTATGACCCGTTTTTTCATCTATTTTTGTAATAGTAATAGATGTTTTCGTTTGAGGGTTTTCTTTTTCATTACATTGAATAATATCTCCAACTTGTATTACTTGTTTAAAATCTAATGCAAAACGTCCTGTAATATCTGCTTTGATAGACTCCTTTGAGCCATCTGAAAATACAATTTCTACTCGTTTTCTAGGTGTCACTTTTCCTTTTATCGTTTTTCCAAAACCGACACGTTTCAAATCCACACTATTTTCCGCTGTCATTTTAGCGATTTCATCAAATGTAAAAATAGAAAGTCCGTTCATTGTTTGAGTGAAAATCCCACCTCTTGCTTGCCCTTTTGAGAAATTAGAAGTTGCATATTGCATTTTCGCAACGCTATCCGCTGGTAAGCCTTCAAAGTATAAATCTAATGCATTTTTAGGTGGTTCCTCTGGATCTATTAGTATTTCTTTCGAACCAAGTTCCGATAACATGTTAGCTACTGCATACATCGTTATTTTTTCTTCTGTCCCCTCTGCAATACATTTATCTGTTATAGCTAAAACCATAGCGTTGCATAGGCTCATAGCACAATCTTGCCAAAAAGGATCTTTAACACCTGGTTTATAAAACAAAGTGTGTGAGAGTGTTTTACATAATGCCTGTGCCGTTGAATAATCCCCATCTTTATAAGCATCTTTGACAAGCTGCAATAAGTTATAACTCATGGAATCAAGTGGCTTTAACAAGTTCAAAACTTCAATATGATACCCTCGTTCTTCCAGCGTTTCTTTCGATGCGCTGAACAATTCCCCCTTTGGATCGTTGAAAATTAAAGATGGCTTATGTTCCGCTCTAGAATAGACATCAATTGTAGGAAATACAAAGGTTTCCCCTTTACCAGAGCGCGTTGTACCAATGATTAAATTGTTTACCGGACTATCATCAATAAATACCTTTTCACCTAATCGTGAAATAACAACACCACCGCCACCTTTAAACGATTTCTCTCGATCTGGTACAGCTCGATACTGCTTTTTCAGCTCTTCAACTGTTGTAAAACGACTAGATCCTTTCTGATGATTATTTAAGTTTTTAAAGGAAGATTTCAATTTGTACACTGTTCTCGCTATAGTTCCAATCACTACAAGGAAAACAAGCAAGTAGTAAATTGGATGCTCTGCAATTGGCATCCGAAAAAGAAATCCTATCTCCATATGAAACGGTTTGGGATGTAATAAATCACTAAAAGTTGTTTCTATCAGCTCTAAAGATAAGTTGAGTAAAAAATTAGCGATCAATAACATTCCAACAAACAAAAAAGCACTCAATGGAATGAGTACTTCTTTTTCAGCTAATTTATATTTGATTGATATCTTTTCACTATACATATAAAAACATCACCTCTATTCAATCTAGCCACACGTATTACTTCTTTAAGCCAAAGCCCGAATCATAATTATATTTTTCATACTCTGTTATCTTATCGAAATCATTCGTTACATCTAAAGATATGATGTATCGAAATTTATTAGTAATCTGGGGATCTGATGGCATTTTTTGAAAACTAGCTATTACTTTTATATCAGAATCCTTCATTTGTTGAAGAAAGTATATAAAATCTTCCTGACATAAATAATTGGTTTCATCTACAATTACATATTCAAATTGTTTAGCTACATTTATCACATCATCTGTAATTTTAAAATCTCTATATTCTTCATTTGATTCACAATCTAAATATTGTAAAGTTACATGCCCTTCTGTTTGCTTCTCTAATTCTTCGTATTCCTTAAATGGATCTAACACTAATACTTTTGATAAACTTAAAGCCATTTTCTTCAATTCCCTCGTTTTCCCTGTTCCCACTCGACCTACCACCATTAAACTTTTATCTAGACTTGAAATTTGTACTAAATTTGCACTATTAACAAACATCTATATGACCCCTCTCAAATTAAAAAGGTACTCTTTTTTTGAGTACCTTTTTGAAAATATCAGTTGATTTTTTTCTTTATTTACTCGCTACCATCTTTTCATTTTGTTTCAGAACTGGCTTTTCTGGATTTGTTGGTTTTTCCGG
>NZ_WIPE01000150.1:0-1678 GCF_009760835.1 Bacillus sp. EE-W1
TAAAAAAGAGGACTATTCCGTTTCCTAGTCTTCTTTTACACGCATTCTGTAGCTTTTGAATAAAGTTTTATTAAATTAACTTAATAAACCTTGATAAAAGAACAAATAGAAAAAGCGTGTTTTGAAAAAATTTAATCAAAACACACTTTCTCTATATTCAATTGAATCATTAAGTTGTTTTTTCTAACGGACCCTGAAACAACAATAAAAAAAACTAATAAGATTTTCGTTGTGAAAACTCATGCATCTTGGCTTATGGATTCTTTATACAGCGGTTGTATCTCACAAAGAAGAACTTTATTTTTATTTTTTTCATAATGCTAGCGGTCATTCACTTCCAATGTTTCTTTCGCCATGTGCTCATATTCTTCTAAGCCTGAGATAATCGCAAACTCAGCTATCGCAACAGGGTATGCCGCATTAAGTTCAATGACGTGCTCTTTCATGGCAGGCCAGTAAATCCCGCCTTCCTGCCGGTAATAGTTGATCAGTTTCTCCAGGGCTTCCTCCCCGAATGCCCGGTACTGGAAAACAAAATCATTTGATACATCCGTTACTTTTACTTCGGTCCAGTCGATAAAACCGGTTACGTTAGCATCTTTATCAATCATCGTGTGGCCAGCATGAACATCTCCATGAATCAGACCTGTTCTCTGAGGCCACAATTCCTCATTTTTTACCCAGGCCTGCCAGCGGTTCCATAAGGATTCGCCTACGCCAAACTTCGCTTTAACCTTTTCCATACGACCAATCATCGATTTTCTTGCCTCTTCTGCTGTCTGGACAAACAGGCCTGCTTTAAGAGCCTCTGCTTTCGGAACTGTGTGTAGCGAAGCCAACGCTTTGGCTAATGTCTGGTGAAATTGTTCAGGTACATTTTCATAATCTATCTCCCACAAATAGTTTTGAATCTCCGGATCAATCGTACCTGCTGGCACTCCGGTTAACTTTTTATAAGCTATTAGATCGCCTTTATAAACCGACCAGACTGGAATCTGAAAAGTGGCATATTTGTTTACAAGATCCAGTGCTTTCTTCTCCACTATCGTCCTCGGCATCACATCGTCCCGTCTCGGAAACCTTAGCACCCATTCTTCGCCTTTATCGTCTTCTGCATAAAGCAACCAGAAAATCTAAACCAGACTCGTTGAATATGATGGACTCCTCTTTAACTTCCAAACCATACTTCCTTGCTATTTCTACCGCTTTTTGTTTGTTCAAATCTATCACTTCCTTCTCTTATTTTACTGATTTTTTGTAGTAAAAAAATAGACTGTTGCCTATGGGAAACTTGTGCAATACTCTACTTATTCAGAGCAATTTTGTCATTTGTTTTTTCATATTCAATATTCACTTCTTTATGTTCCAAAGTAATAAACACTCCCCTTTTAAGAAAATGTTTTTTAATTAACCTGCATATTAACTTTAAGTAGAAATCTCCACAATTTATTATAAATTTTAACATATATAACCAGTTTTCTATATAAATGTTATTCAACAATCTAGCCCAATTGTTGAATAACATGACCGGATTTTTTTAAACAGCTTTATTATTTCTGTACAACTTTATAAGTCTAATAATATAGGTGTTTTGAATGTATACTTTTATTGGTGTTTTCTTAGAAATATGAAGAAATAGAAGAAACTCAGTGTTTGCAATGAAATGAAAGTAAACTTT
>NZ_WIPE01000043.1:0-52975 GCF_009760835.1 Bacillus sp. EE-W1
AGAAGGAAAAATGGTACCAGCAAAAGAAGGAAATTAAATAATATATAGTTATAACGAAGAGCATCCAAAAAGTGGTGCTCTTTTTATATTATAGGAATTAACTAGTTCTACTGAATATAGAACAGTAGGAGGAATTGAGACTAGAACATGGGGCCTATCTCTTCAAATCATGGTGTTTAGGGCAATAGTTTTGGTGGTAACGTTACAATACAAACATTTTATTAGAGATTTTCTAAATTTACATACACTCTAGATAGACTACATATCAACTTCAGATACTTGTTTTATGATACAAGTAATCAAACAAAAGGAGGGCAATACAAAATGATTACAACAGTATTAACAGGGCACTCTTTTATGTACAGGAGAGTATTAGCAGGTGGAGCAAATGTTGAAGATGTACAGACAGATAAGCATATTCCATATGAACAAAATGAATTGTAGCAAATTCTAGAAAAGTACGATTTAAAGAAGTTTGAGTTATAAAAAGAAAATAGATAAATATAGTGAAATAGATAAATTAACAAGAGAAAAGTACTTTGTGTATATCACAGGTGATTTTTATTTTCATTTGGATATAGGACTTGAATCAAACTTTTATACTAAAATATATACGGCAAAAAGGAGGGAGTATATTGCACAAAATTATTTATGGAATATTAATTTTAATGTATACTTTGTATTCATTTTTTGTAAGTGACGGAAGTGAAGTAAGGTTTATTATGCTGTTAACTATAGTACTTATCTTTTCTGTGGTTTTAGAAAAAGGAAATGCAAACAAAACGACTGATTAAAGGTCTTTTTGTTTGCATTTTTTAGTTGGCTATTAAAGTCCAGATGTTTTAGGGATAGCACCAAATCGCCATCAAGCTTAAAGAATGATTTATCCCCAAACAATAAAAATGAGCTTTTTATTACAAGTTAGCACCAAATTTCGTTTTTGGGACACTATTAAATTTTTAGTTGATGAAAACACCCGCCTAAAATAGAAAACTTTTAACATATTATCATTTATTCCGTAGCTTTTAAGGTATTTAACACGACTTTGGTTGCGTCTGCAATAAGTTTATCATCGTATTTAGCATCTTCTTTATCATGATTAGAAAGTATAGCAAGAACAATTGGCTTTTTATTTGGTGGCCAAATAATTGCGATATCATTTCTTGTTCCGTAAGATCCCGCGCCTGTTTTATCAGCTACTTCCCATCCTTTTGGTACGCCCGCACGAATCAATTTATCTCCAGTTGTATTTCTCTTCATCCAATCTACTAATAGTTCACGTTTTTCTGTTGGAAGTGCAGTCCCTAATGTAAATGATTGAAGCGTCTTAGCTATTGCTTCTGGTGTACTGGTATCATGTGTTTCTCCTGGATGCACTTCATTTAATTCAGGTTCAAATTGTTCTGAAGTAGTAACAGTATCTCCCATTTCTCTCAAGATTTTTTCAAATTCAGAGGGACCTCCTAACTGTTTAAGAATCAAATTATGTGCTGTGCTGTCACTATATCGAACAGAAGCATCTGCAAGTTCTTTTAACGTCATTCCTGTATCAACATGCTTTTCAGTAATTGGATTATAATTAGAAAGATCTTCATGAGTATACGTAATCCTTTGATCAAGAGCTTCTAATGAGTTCTTGCGTAAAAGAGCGCCCACAGCTAATGATTTAGATGTAGATGCAAACGCAAAACGATCATCTGAATGATAAGCAATAGTTTGATTCGTACCTGTGTCCAGTGCATAAATACCAAGCTTAGCATCATATTCTTTTTCAAGTTTAGCAAAAGATTGATTTCCTGTATTTTCTTGTTTAATTTGATTAGCTTGATTCGTTTGTTTAGGTGGTTCAGATTGAGCATTATTATTGGAACAGCCTATAAGTGATACACATGAAAGTAATACTACAGGTACAATCTTTTTGTAATGTAAAATGTTACAGAACTTGTTTAAAACGAACATAAATTTTCAACCTCTTTCAAGAATATATGGATTTTGTCTAGGTATTCTAAATACCAATGCAATTAAAGATGGCATAGGGTAACAATACTACTGCAGCTAAATTTTCACAGGTTAAAGGATATCCAAAACGTTTATATGATTGATAAGTCACGGTTTGGGCTGTTTCTTTTTTGTTTCCACTTGTAATGGTTCACCTGTGAAAGTATTACAATACATATTTTTTGCTTTTGGGAATAATAAGTCCTTTCATTTTTTTGTAATACATAAAAATAGATGTCAAACGGGATATGTTGTATCCAATCTGGACAACTCATATTAGAAATACACTTATTAGACACTCTAAGTAATAAATTTGTTCCACTTTAAGAGGAGGGAGAATTTTGGGTTTGTAAAATAACAATGAAACTACGTGTTTTTTCGTCATACAAAAACCTCTACATATAAGTAGAGGTTTTTAAATTATATATGAATGAATTATGCTTTTTTAGATAAAGCAAATCGAGTTCAGGTAAACGAAGAACATAGAATACATAATTTTAACTAGATTTATTATTAACTAATTTATCCCCACCACCAAGCTCCGCCTCAATTTGCGAAGTCTTCGATGACTCATCCATACGCCAATACGTAATGAAGCTGATCGCGATACATCCAGCTACATAGAAGTAGAATAGTGACTCCATTCCGATACTCTTTAGCCATAGTGCGATGAACTCAGCTGTTCCGCCAAATATCGCAACAGTTAGTGCATACGGTAAACCTACGCCAAGTGCACGAATTTCGGTTGGGAAGAGTTCTGCTTTTACAATTGCGTTAATGGAAGTGTAACCAGTAACGATAATGAGGCCGACCATCATAAGTAAAAATGCTACGATTGGTTCTGTCGTTTTTTCTAGGAAGAAAAAGATTGGTGCTGTTAGCAATGTTCCAAGAATACCGAATGCCATTAATAGTGGGCGTCGTCCAATTTTATCGGATAGTAGCCCCGCAATTGGTTGAAGTACGACGAAAATAAGTAGTGCGGCAAAGTTAATCCAGCTTACAACTTCTTTCGGCAGACCGACTGTGTTTACCATGAACTTTTGTAAATATGTTGTGTACGTATAGAATGCGACAGTGCCTCCTAATGTTAGGCCGACTACTGTTAATACTGCTTTCGGGTGCTTCATAAGCGCGCGAACGGTTCCTGCGCTTTCGCGTTTTTGTGATTTTATGTTTGCGAATTGCTCCGACTCATCCATCGTACGGCGAAGCCATAATACAGCTACTGCGCCCATCGCTCCAATAATGAATGGAATACGCCAGCCCCAAGCTTTCATATCCGGTTCGCTTAGTAATTGCTGAAGAATAATTTGAACGCCTAACGCAACCATTTGCCCAGCAACGAGCGTTACATATTGGAAACTTGAATAAAAGCCACGGCGTCCACTACTAGCCATTTCAGATAAATACGTTGCAGAAGTTCCGTACTCTCCGCCGAGTGATAATCCTTGCAGTAAACGGGCAAGAACTAAAATAATTGGTGCCATAATACCGATGCTTTCGTAACTAGGTGTACAGGCGATAATTAAAGAACCACCGGCCATAACCGTAATTGAAAGCGTTAATGCTGCCCGGCGTCCGTGCCGATCCGCATAGCGTCCCATTAATAAACTTCCGATAGGGCGCATTAAAAAACCAACTGCGAAAATAGCCGCTGTGTTCAGTAATTGGCTCGTCGGATCTCCTTTAGGAAAGAACTCTGCTGAAAAGTAAACAGCGAAAGCAGAGTAAACGTACCAGTCGTACCATTCAATTAAATTGCCGACGGAACCTTTGAAAATATTGCCGGCGACTCGATTAGATTTTGCTTGAGCCATAATCATTCCTCCTCGTGCTTATAAATAAAAATAATAATTATGAAAGCGTGTTCATTATAGTTGAATTGTACTGTCTGCAGAATTAAATCTCAATATTATGACAATTTTATTCTTTTTGTACTTTATGTACATGGAGAGTTTTTATAGTTGCTTCATTATTCGTTTTGTCATAATAATAGAAAAAGGAGATTGATAGTTTTGAATATTTTATCAAAGGATATGAAGTATGAAGAAATCACGCAAAGTGTCATTACAAACGAAAATAGTAAGCTTAATTATTACGTTAATTTTATTTGTCGTTCTCCTATTAGCAGGAATATTTGTTTACATTCAGTCCGTTGATACGAAACGCCAAGTGGAGCAGCTAGCACTGCAAACAGCGAAGTCGCTTTCTTTTATGCCTGCTATAAAAGATGCTTTTCAAAATAACGAGCATAAAAGTGCGATTCAATCCATTGCGGAACAAGTTCGTGAGCAAGCTGGCGCAGATTATGTCATTATAGAAGATCGCTTTGGGGTGATGTATTCCCATTCTAATTCGGGGTTGATTGGCACAAAGAGTAACAATCCATATAATTATGAAGCACTCACTTTTGGTGGCTATTATACGCTCGAAGGAAATGGGGAAAGTGGTCCTGCTTTAATGGCGAAGGCACCCATTATTGTTCATAACGGAGACTACGATCAAGTCGTAGGTGTTGTGACAGTAGAGTTTTCAATAAAAGGTATCGAATCTAACATACTGAGCAGAACGAAAGAAATTATACTCTTTTCCTTAGCGGTATTAATAGCTGGAATTGTTGGTGGCATCCTTTTAGCACGTAGCATTCGGAAAGATACACTCGGTTTAGAGCCGAATGAAATTGCAGCGTTATACCGGGAACGAAGCGCGATACTACTATCTATAAAAGAAGGGATTATCGCCATTGATCAAAACGGCTTTATTACGATGATGAACACCTCGGCAGAAGAGATGCTACATGTAAATGGTGATTATATGCAGCAACACATTTCAAAAGTTTTACCGGAATTTAATATGGAGAGAGTGTTAGAAAGCGATCAAGAAATCGGGTTTCAAGACAAAGTGTTTATTTTAAACATGACGCCGATACTCGAAAATAATAGTATGGTGGGAGTTGTATGTAGTTTTAGAGATAAAACAGAACTGCAAAACCTTGTGAACACAATATCTGAGGTAAGAAAGTATTCCGAGGACTTACGCGCTCAAACGCATGAATTCACAAATAAACTTTTCGTCTTATCAGGATTACTTCAGTTAGGACACTATAAAGAAGCAATTGAATTTATCCAGCAAGAATCTAATATTCATCAAAGTCAAAATCATATTTTATTCCATCAAATTCATGATGCGAAAGTACAAGCTATTTTATTAGGGAAAATTGGAACAGCATCGGAGAAGAAAATTGATTTTCATATTGAAGGAGATAGTGCGCTTCATCCGTTACCAGATCATATAAAAGTATCGCACCTTATTACGATTCTTGGAAATATAATCGACAATGCATTTGATGCGGTGAGTACACAAGAGGAAAAGAATGTTTCCTTCTTTGTTACGGATATTGGACACGATATTGTTTTTGAAGTGATAGATAGTGGAGCAGGGATACCAGAAGAAAAAATTACGACCATTTTTCAGAAAGGATTTTCAACGAAAGGAAATGATCGTGGTTACGGACTAGCAAACGTAAAAGAAATGGTAGATCTACTAGGGGGAACAATTGAAATTCAAAACGAGAAAAACGGGGGAGCTATTTTTACAATTTACCTTCCGAAAACATTGAGAGAAAGTATATGACAAACAGGGGGATGGGCATATGTTGAAGGTTGCAATTGCAGAAGATGATTTCCGCGTCGCGCAAATTCAGGAAGAGTTTTTATCAAAAATAAAGGACGTAAAAGTGATTGGAAAAGCATTAAACGCGAAAGAAACGATGGAATTACTGCAAAGGGAAGAAATCGATTTGCTTCTAATAGATAATTACTTACCAGACGGAATTGGAACCGACTTATTACCACAAATCCATGCTGACTTTCCAAACGTTGACGTCATTATGGTTACTGCGGCAAATGAAAACCATATGCTAGAAAAAGCAATTCGAAACGGCGTAAGCAACTATCTTATAAAACCGGTCACGTTAGAAAAATTCGTTCGCACAATTGAAGACTATAAAAGAAAGAAACAACTATTACATAGTAACAATGAAGTAAATCAAGCACTCATCGATAACTTCTTCGGCATTTCGCAAACACAAGATATAAAAAACTTACCGACAGGTGTAGATCCGCTAACACTGCAAAAAGTGAAAGGGATTATAAAAGGATTCGAAGCGGGCATTACAATAGAAGAAATGGGAGAACAAATGGGGGCCTCCAGAACAACCGCAAGAAGATATTTAGAATACTTAGTAGCGACAAACGAATGCACAGTAGAGTACACATACGGCATTATCGGACGACCAGAACGAAAATATCGAATAGGACGGGGACTATGAAAAAACGATTATTACTATGTATATGGATCATGACAGGAGTAATTGCTGGTTGTTCTTCGGAAAAAACTCAAACGAATACAGTAAACATAGATAAAGTAGAAATCGTTGCGCCAAACGTTCAAGGAGCAGGGTGGGACTTAACAGCACGAGCGATGCAAAAAACGCTAACAGAAGAAAAAATCTTCACAAAACCAATCACTGTCACAAACAAAGTAGGTGGCAGCGGTGATGTCGGATGGAAATATACGAAACAAAAAGGCGGTCACGTACTGGCGATTAACTCAAGCTTACTCATAACGAACAATCTACTAGGCCACAGTAAACTAACATATAAAGACTTCACACCGCTCGCAACACTCGCATCGGACTGGGAAGTCGTTGTCGTATCAAAAGAATCAAACATAGAAAACGCAAAACAACTAATGGAACAACTAAAACAAAACAAGAAAAACTTCAAAATCGGCGTTGCCCCTGGCCTAGGAAACGACGATCACTTATCCTTCGTACAAGTAAGCAAAGCATTCGGCATAAACCCTGCCGAACTACAATTCTTCGTCTACGAAAACAAAGAAAAAATCATAAACGCCCTAACGAACAAACAAATAAACGCCGCAACCATGACCCTATCCGAAGCCGAAAAACAATACAAAGCCGGCAAAATAAAAATACTAGCCGTATCCGCACCAAAACGCCTAGACCGACTGCCAGAAATTCCGACGTGGAAAGAACAAGGAATCAACGTCATATTCCAGCACTGGAAAGGAATTATGGGCCCGAAAGATATGACGGAGGAAGAGGTTGCTTATTGGGATGATGTAATTAAGAAGATGGTTGAGAGTGATAGTTGGAAGGGGATTTTGAGGGAGAGAGGGTGGGAGAGTTTTTATAAGGGGAGTGGGGAGAGTAGGGGGTTTTTGGAGGAGAGTAGTTTAGGATATAGTGAATTGGTAGGTAGTAATAAGAGTTATTAAATCATACGGTATGGCGTATGATTTTTCTTTTACACATAGTTTGGTAAAATAGTAGTAATTGTAATTAATTGTAACGGTGGGGATGAAAATGTTAGAGCAACTTATAATTGAATTGGCTAAAACAACGAAGCAAGTTGAAGATATAAAAGGTAATAAAACTTATTGGATTATAAACAACGATGATAAAGGATTAGATGTTCAAACTAAAACTTCAAGTGGACAATATGCAAAGGAAGAAGAAGCAACATCTTATTTTAACTTGAGTTTTGAGCTTCTTAAGAATGCTTGGGGAAAGCTTATCGCTATGCGTACGGTAAAGAGTGAAGATTTCGGACAAGTGAGTGAATGTAATGCTTTCTTAGTAGCTTTCTTTTCACAGCTTCCATTTGTGAATGTAACGGAATCAGGGGCTATTACATTTAAAGAGTTCCAAACTGATAATTTGCCATGTGAGCAGTATCATAAAGTTGTTGGATTTTTGGAAGAGGTAATAAACAATACATACGATCCGAAAAATTTAAGTGATCAAACCAATGGTAATTTGTATAGAGTTAAATCTAAAGGAAGACAAGATTTAAGGTTACTGGGGTTTTTAAATGATAATCATGATATTGATACGTCTTTATTAAATGAATACATTGGAGAAAAGAGTAAGAATGATGCTATTCGAAAGCTATTTTTAAAGCAGGAGTATTTTCAAATTGCTCTGTTTGTACTTAATCTTTTAAGAGTGTATCCGAGGGTTGCCAAGAAAGCTACTTTAGTGGATTTAGCGATGACCATTGTCCGAAATTCTAGAGGAGATAATTTAATGGTAGAATCAGTAGCAAAAGAACGTACGCATAATCTCTTAATGTGGTCTGAGAAATTGGAAATAATTAATGCTGAATGGATTCCATCCGAACAATACATAAAAAAGAGTGAAGAAAAGGGCGGTAATATGAGTAGTAGTTTACGTGAAGGCTTTTTAAAGATAATGAAAGAATATTTGGATGCAAAAACAGAAAAATTTGCAGGACATAAATTAGGATTAACAGTCCGAAATGATATGGCAACAGAGATCATTCGTTTACCTTTTATAAATGAGAAACAGTACAGTGTGATAGGATCGGTTGGAAAAGGGAATTGGGCAACAGTTCCGTGGATTGCGCTAATGCATAGAGATATTACAACATCGACACAGAGAGGGTATTATATCGTTTATTTATTTAGTGAAGATATGCAACGATTGTATTTAACCATTGGACAAGGTGTAACAGAAACGACTAAAGAAGATATGCAAAAAACTAAAGAAGAGATCCGCAAGCAAATACATATGTCCCAAAAGGTAAAAAAAGATGATGAGATTTTCCTAGGGACAAGCCCAAAAGCAAAAGGATATGCGAATTCAACAGCGGCTTATATTTCGTACGATTCTAATAAAATGCCAAGTGAAAAAGAGTTAGTAGAAGATCTAGAAGAAATGCTTCGTTATTATGAGGGATTTATTGCTTATAAAGAGGAAGGGACGAAATATGAAATGATTTATGAGAGGAAAGAAGTGTATTTAGATCAGCAATCCATTATTGATCATGTGTCTTCTTATATTCAAAGTAAGGGTTTCTTTTATGAGAAAAAGGATCTTATTAACTTTTATCTTGCATTAAAGACGAAGCCGTTTGTGATTTTATCAGGTATTTCAGGTACAGGGAAAACGAAAATTGTTCAGTGGTTTGCGGAGAGTTTAGGGGCTACGGAAGAGAATGGACAATTTACGCTTATTCCGGTTAGACCTGATTGGAGTGATAGTTCTGATTTGCTTGGCTATGTAAATCTTCAAGGCGAGTTTCAAGAAAGACCGTTAATTAAGGTGCTTGAAGCTGCAGATGCAAATCCAAATCGGCCGTATTTTGTAGTGTTGGACGAGATGAACTTAGCTCGAGTGGAATACTACTTTAGTGATTTTTTAAGTGTAATTGAAAGTCGTAAATGGAAAGATGGAAAAATTGTTACGTCACCAGTACTTCCAGAATCAATTACGAATAAGCGCATTATAATTCCATCAAATGTATATATTATCGGGACGGTAAACATGGATGAAACGACACATCCGTTAAGTACAAAAGTATTAGATCGTGCGAATACAATTGAATTTAATACCGTTAACTTAGATTATTTTAATTTTTTAATGGATGTAGAAGAGAAGGAAGCTGAAATTGCTTCAAATCGCTCTTTAGAAACTGAGTATCTTCATCTAAAGGAATGTTTTAAAGAAAACGAAGATCTTGTGAGAAGTATATCGAGCGTTTTAATAGAAATAAATAAAACACTTGAATCAGTTGGAGCTCAAGTTGGGTATCGTATACGAGATGAAATTTGTTTCTATATGGCATACAACGAACAAGGGAAGTTATTGTCCTTCGATGAAGCATTTGATTATCAAATATATCAAAAGATTTTACCGCGTCTTGCAGGGAGCGATGGAAGAACAGAAGAGGTATTAAAGCAGTTGTATGTATTATGCGCAAATGAAGAATATGATAGTGGTAATAATGACGCTTCCTATGCTAAATATCCTCGTTCAGCTAACAAGCTGTCTCATATGTTAAGGAGGTTCGAGTATGATGGTTTCACCTCTTTTTGGATCTAATAATGAGATAGAGCTAGTTAAGATTGAAACAGAGGAGCTATCATTGACGATTAAGGGAAATCCTTATCATGAAAAATACGAGAGTTTAAAAGAATACCACGCTATGAACACAGATGAAATGATGTATTTTCATGTAGATGGGAAGACGGAATCCGTTTCTGTATTTGATGCGGGATTGCAGAGGCTAGATGAATGGAATGGACACCCGCCAATCTTTTTTGAGAATAGAAGTTACCAGCTTGTTGTTGTTCCGAAAAATAACAGGCAGCTGTCCTTTTATCATGAACATCCGGGCTTTCGAAAACAAGTTAGTTCTATTCAAATGGGACCACTTCATGTGTTAATGGGAAATCTTTCATTTCCAAATGAAGTAGGAAATACAAGGTTTGAAATTAAAGATGATAAAGATACTATATTAACTGTTACATTTGAAGTTTTCCCGGCAAAACTTGATTATAAGGATGATTATAGAGCCTTATTAGATGAAGTAAATAATGAAATTTATAATTTAGCATTTCATTTACTAAAGAGAACTTACTTAGGAGCATCCGCAATTTACGCTACAAATCCATCAAAGAGTGAATTTTATCGTATTTTAAATGATTCCTTTGAGCGATTTATGAAGTCGATTTCTCATATTAAAAGACAGCCGCATCATACGCTTATGACTAGGCATCAACTTGTAAGAGGAGAAAAGATTCGTAAATTGGATTCTGTCGGAATGAACTATTTGCGAAAGCGACCACACTTATTGCAAGGAGAAAACAATATACCGACTAAAGGTATTACAGCTTATAAGGAAGTGTCTTATGATACGCTGGAAAATCGATTTGTTAAATGGATGATTCAAAGAATCGTACATAAAATAGATGATTTACTTAAGGCGCTAGAGCCAAGGTCTAGATATACACGTGGTGTAACTGATGAAGATTTGCTGGAACGTGTAAAAAAAATGAAGTATCGAATGAAAAATGAATTGAACGATCCATTTTGGAGGGAAATAGGAAAATTGGATCGCTCAGTCTTTTCGCTTGTTATCCAAATGGCAGCAGGCTATAGAGATGCGTATCAAATTTTCTTAATGCTATCGCGCGGTTTAACATTACGAGGACAAATTTTCAAAATGTCGGTAAAAGATGTCGCAAGGTTATACGAATACTGGACGTATTTAAAACTTGGGCAAATTCTATCTGAAAAATATATACCGCTCCATCAAGATGTTATTCAAGTTAAACAAGACGGTTTGTACGTAACGTTAGATGAGAGTAAAACCGCAAAAAGAACGTTCAAGCATCCAGTCACTGATGAAGTAATAGAACTGTATTTCCAGAAAAGAAACGGTAGACTGCCAACAGTTACACAAAAACCAGATACGATACTCGCTATTGAGAAAAAGGGAAAGAACTATCAATATCAATACATTTTTGATGCAAAATACCGAATTGATTTTGCTGAAAGATCTCATTATAAAAGGAAGTACGGCACCCCTGGTCCAATGGAAGAAGACATTAATACAATGCATCGTTACAGAGACGCATTAGTAGTGGAACAAGAGGGGCCTTTTGAGCGAACAGCTTACGGAGCGTACGTACTATTCCCGTGGAACCAAGAGGAAGCGTACGAGAACCATCCATTTTATAAAAGTATCGAAAAAGTAAATATCGGTGGCTTTCCATTCTTACCAAACGCAACAAGACTAGTCGAACAATTTCTAGACCATCTCATTGAAAAAAGCCCAGAAGAAATTATAAGAGAAGGCATCCTTCCAAGAGGAACAAAAGAAGAGTGGCACTCTTCATTAGAAGAAAAAGTATTAGTGGGCAGCGTGAAAACTGAAAGTGATTATGAAACGTATAGAAAGAGTGGCGTATATCAATTACCAATCAAACAGCTAAAACCAGGATGGCAAGAAGCGAAGTACATAGCATTATATGCACCGAAAAAATGGTACGGAGAAAAAGGTGGAATTCAATACGTAGCTAAAATCAAGCACATTCAAATGCAACAAAACGATGAGCATGTACATTTCGAACTAGAGCCATGGAAAAAACTAGACCATCTCATCCGCCCATTAGGATACGGCATTCAAACATATACAATAACAACTATGTCGTTATTAAAAGAAGTACAAGAACTCCCAGAACTCTTCATAAAATCAAAAGAAGAACGAACCCTTTGGAAAACGCTGCGTCGTTTTACGAAGCAAGTTAAGGTTGAGTTGGATCACCGTAATTTAGATGAGGCTTCTTCTATTAAGAGTTATTATGTGCAGGATGTTCAGATTTGGGTTGATTATGAGAATGAGGTTGTTATGGTGGGGAGAGATGGGCGAGTGAAGGAAGTTCCTTTGGAGTTGGTTGTTGGGAGGGGCTCGGTTTTGTTTAGGGAGGTTTTAGGGGTGTTGGATGAGTAGTAAGATTTTGTGTTGTTAACAATTAATAGTGTATTTAAAGAGACTAAGGATAATTTTGATGAGTTATATAAGGAACATTGGAGAGAAAAGTAATACTTACTATGGATGAAGATTAGATGTTGGGTTAGTATTAGATAAAGTATGTGAGGAGCTATTACAATTCATAGGGATAATTAACATATACTGAATGAGAAAATGGAAGAATGTTTGATACAATTGAATTATAGTTTTTAAGAAGGGAAAATAAAACATATGATTACAGGAGAATTAAGAAGTAAAGTAGATAAATTATGGGAAGTATTCTGGACAGGGGGCATTACGAATCCGTTGTCTGTTATTGAGCAATTTACGTACTTATTGTTCATTAAAGGTTTAGATGAAGTAGAGGCAACAAAAGAAAGTGAAGCAATGTTCTTAGGGCTAGAGCATGAAGGGACATTTCCAAAGGATAAGCAACATTTGCGCTGGAATAAATTTAAGAATTTAGAGGCGCAGCAAATGTTTGATGTAGTATCAAAAGAAGTATTTCCATTTATAAAAAATTTACATGGAAAGAAAGACTCAGCTTATGCGAAATACATGGACGATGCTATTTTTATGATTCCAACACCACAGATGCTAACAAAAATTGTGGATGGTATTGATAATATTCAAATGAGAGACCGAGATACAAAAGGAGATTTATATGAATATTTACTTTCAAAAGTAGCAACAGCAGGAACAAATGGTCAGTTCCGTACACCACGCCATATTATCGATATGATAGTGGAATTAATGAAACCAACACCAGAAGATATTATCGTGGATCCAGCAGCTGGTTCAGCGGGGTTTCTTGTTTCATCTGAAGAATACTTGCGGAAGAATCACAATGATTTATTTTTAGTGCAAGGCTTAAAGCAACATTTTAATAACGATATGTTCCATGGATTTGATATGGATCGTACGATGCTTCGAATTGGTGCGATGAACATGATGCTACACGGAGTTGAAAATCCAAACATTCAATATCAAGATTCTTTATCTGAAGGTAATAAAGATGAAGACAAATATACACTTGTTTTAGCGAATCCGCCTTTCAAAGGTTCTTTAGACTATGAAGCAGTGTCCGCTGATTTATTAAAAGTGACAAAAACAAAGAAAACAGAGCTATTATTCTTAGCATTATTTATTCGTATGTTAAAAGCTGGCGGACGTTGTGCTTCTATTGTGCCAGACGGTGTCTTATTCGGAAGTTCAAAAGCTCATAAAGATATTCGGAAAGAAATTATCGAAAATCATAAATTAGAAGCTATTATTTCTATGCCAGGTGGTGTGTTTAAACCATATGCAGGTGTATCAACTGCGATTATCATTTTTACAAAAACAGGTGTGGGTGGTACAGATAATATTTGGTTCTATGATATGAAGGCAGACGGATATTCATTAGATGATAAGCGAAATAAAGTTGATGAGAATGATATTCCAGATATTATTGCACGTTTTCATAGCTTCCAAAGTGAAAAAGGGCGGAAACGAACAGAACAATCTTTCTTTGTTCCTGTTGATGAAATCGTGTCAAAAGAGTATGACTTAAGTATTAATCGCTATAAAGAAATTGAATATGAAGAAGTACAGTATGAAGATCCGAGAGTTATCCTTGCAGAGATAAAAAAATTAGAAGAGGAAGTTTTGGAAGGTATCATAGATTTGGAGGGAATGATTGGGTGACTTGGCAGACGTATGCACTAAATGATGTGTTTACATCAATAAAAAATGGATTGAGTGTAAAACAATCTAAAGATAAAGAAGGTTTACCTATAACCCGAATTGAAACAATATCCTCAGGTGTAATTGATATTGAAAAAGTTGGTTATGCAGGTGTATCTGTGGAAGATGTTTCGGGATGGTTGTTAGAAGATGGAGATATTTTGTTAAGTCATATTAATAGTTTGGAGCATATTGGGAAAGTGGCTCAATATACGGAAGATTTAGGAGATTTAGTGCATGGGATGAACTTGGTTTGTTTGAGAGCTAAGAGAGAATTTTTATACCCTAAATTTGCTTTGTACTATTTTAGAACAAGTACATTTAAAAATAATTTACTACACTTTGTAAATCAGTCTGTTAATCAGTGTAGTATTTCAATTACTCATTTGAAAAATATTAATATTTTACTCCCGCCTGTGGAAGAGCAAAAAAAAATTGTTACTGTTTTAGACAAGGCGCAAGTGTTAATTGATAAGAGAAAAGAATCAATTGCAAAGTTAGATGAATTGATTCAAACGGTGTTTTTAGATATGTTTGGGGATTTGTTTGTTAATCCTAAGGGATGGCTTGTTAGAGAGTTTGATTATTTTGCTAAAATTGATACTAAAATGACCAAAGACTTTATTGTGTACGGAAATTATCCTCATATTGGTATTGATAACATTGAAAAAAATACGGGAAGATTGATTCATTATAAGAGCGTTAAAGAAGATCGATTGGTTAGTAATAAATATATCTTTACAGAAGAGCATATTATTTATAGTAAAATTCGACCTTATTTAAATAAAGTAGCACTTCCTAATTTTAAAGGTTTATGCAGTGCAGATGCTTACCCAATATTAATTAATAAAGAAAATACAAATCGATATTTCTTTGCTTATATACTTAGATCAAAATACTTTTTGGGTTATGTAGAAAAAGTAAGCAATAGAACTAATATACCTAAGGTTAACAAAAAACAATTAGAAGGTTTTAGTTGTATTGCACCGCCAATTCAATTGCAAGATGAATTTGCAAATATTGTTTTAAACGTAGAGGCATACAAAGTGAAATTGAATAAATCTCTTGACAAAATGGAAGATAATTTTAACTCACTTGTTCAGCAAGCTTTTAAAGGTGAATTAAAAGTTAATACAGAAATTACGGCTAGTATATAAAGAGGAGGAACCGGGGTGTATTCAAACTTTGCTTTTTTAGATGGGAAAGAGCAATATGAAAAATTTATGACTGCATGTAAGGAAGCAGAAAAGAGCTTACTTGTTAGTCCTGCAACATGTGCGATTTTATCGCGACGTGCATTAGAGTTAGCAGTGAAATGGTTGTACAGTTTTGATAACGATTTAAAAATTCCATATCAAGATAATTTATCGAGTTTAATTCATGAACATACGTTTCTATCTGTTATTGATCATGATTTACTACCTTTATTGAAGTATATTGTGAAGCTTGGAAATGTTGCAGTTCATACGAATGCAAATATTAATTGTGAAGAGGCAGTTTTGTCTCTTCATAATCTTCATCAATTTGTTTCATGGATTGATTATTGTTATTCTGATGAATTCCTAGAGGTAGCTTTTGATGAAACTTTGCTTCAGTTGAGTGAAGAAAAACGAATACGACCAGAAGAGTTGAGAGATTTATATGATCGTTTAAGCTCGAAGGATCTTGATCTTGAACAAATTCGAAAAGAAAATGCGGAGCTTCGTAATCAATTAACACAAAAGCGTGTAGAAAATACGAAGCAATATGATTTCAATGTCGATGAAATCAGCGAATTTGAAACAAGAAAGAGATATATTGATCTTGATTTAAAATTAGCTGGGTGGGAATTTAATAAGGATATCCAAATAGAAGTAGAAGTACAGAATATGCCTAACCGATCGGGACAAGGCGCTATTGACTACGTATTATTTGGAGCTAATGGTAAACCATTAGCTGTGGTAGAAGCGAAACGTACAAGTAAAGATGCGAACGTTGGAAAACAACAGGCAAAATTATATGCAGATTGCTTAGAGCTTACGTATGGACAACGACCAATTATATTCTATACAAACGGATTTGAAACATATATGTGGGATGATATGGAGTATCCTGCACGTCGTGTGTCCGGTTTTTATAATAAAGAAGAGTTATTACTTTTGATTGATCGAAGAAGTATGCAGGTACCTTTAGATCCTGTATACATCAATGACGATATTACAAACCGCCCTTATCAAAAGGAAGCGATTTTATCAGTATGCCAAGCAATTCGTCAAAAGCAGCGAAAAACATTACTTGTTATGGCAACTGGAAGTGGGAAAACACGCACTGCCATTTCAATTGTTGACGTGTTAACACGTCATAATTATGTAAAAAATGTTCTGTTCTTAGCGGACCGTAAAACATTGGTAACGCAAGCGAAAAATAACTTTAGTCGTCTATTACCTAATCTAACGCTGTGTAATTTGCTAGACAATAAAGACAATCCGGAAGAAAGCAGAATGGTCTTTTCTACATATCCAACCATGATGAATGCTATTGATGAAGTGAAAAGAAAAGACGGGAACAAGCTGTTTACAAGTGGGCATTTCGATTTAATTATTGTGGATGAGTCGCATCGTAGTATTTATAAAAAATATCGTTCCATTTTTGAATATTTTGATGGAATGCTGTTAGGACTTACAGCAACGCCAAAAGATGAGCTTGATAAGAATACATATGAAGTATTCGATTTAGAAAATGGAGTTCCGACATATGCATATGAATTAGAACAAGCGGTAAACGATGAATATTTAGTGGATTATCGCACCGTTGAAACAAAATTTAAGTTTTTGGAATCAGGTGTTCAATACGATCAATTATCTGATGAAGAAAAAGAAAAGTATGAAGAAACATTTGATGATGAAGTAGGAGAAATGATTGATAGTTCCGCATTAAACAATTGGTTGTTTAATGATGACACAATTGATCAAGTATTACGCATGCTAATGGAGAGAGGTATAAAGGTTGAAGGTGGAGATAAACTGGGTAAAACGATTATCTTTGCTAAAAATCATAACCATGCTGTTCAAATCGCAAAACGCTTTGATGTTTTATATCCTGAATACACAGGGAAGTTTGTAAGTGTAATTGATTACAATATTAACTATTATCAAACGCTAATTGATGATTTCTCAGAGCGAAATAAATCACCCCAAATTGCTGTATCTGTTGATATGTTAGATACAGGTGTGGATATTCCAGAAGTGGTCAATCTCGTATTCTTTAAAAAAGTACGCTCAAAAGCGAAGTTTTGGCAGATGATTGGTCGTGGTACCCGTCTTTGTGAGGATTTACTTGGAATTGGAGAAAATAAAAAAGAGTTCTTGATTTTTGATTTCTGTGGAAACTTTGAATTTTTCCGTGCTGACCAAAAAGGTACAGAAGGAAGAATAGTACGAAGTCTAACAGAGAAAATTTTTAATACAAAGGTTGAATTAATTCGTGAGCTACAAGATTTACAAGCTCAAGAAGAGGACTATGTGTTACATCGACAAGAGTTAGTTCAACAAGCGTTAGCGCAAATATCATCGTTAGATGATGAGAATTTCCGTGTTCGGCAACATTTGAAATATGTACACAAATTTAAAAATAAAGATACATGGGTGTCTTTAAGTATGATGGACGTCAATGAAGTGAAGGAACATATTTCTCCGATTCTTGTATCTTTAACAGATGATGAACTTGCGAAACGATTTGACTATTTGATGTTTACAATTGAATTAGCCAAAATGCAAAATAACAATGCTACTCGACCAATTCGAAGTGTTGTGCAAACGGCAGAAGGATTATCGAAATTAGGAACTATTCCGCAAGTCATGGAGCAAAAATATATCATTGATAAAGTATTAACAGAAGAATTTTGGGAAGAAGCGGATATCCTTGAATTAGATTCTGTACGTGAAGCACTGCGAGAGTTGATTAAATTTTTAGAGAAAGAAACGCAGAAGGTATATTACACTAACTTCGCAGATGAGATTATCGAAATAAATGAAAATACATCTATGTATCATGAAAATGATCTTCGGAGTTATCGAAAAAAGGTGAGTCAATATTTACAAGAACATCGAGATCAATTGGCTGTATTTAAATTACGTAATAATGAACAATTAATCCACCAGGATATTAAAGTATTAGAAGATATTCTTTGGAAAGAACTCGGAACGCGAGAAGATTATGAAAGAGAGTATGGGGATACGCCAGTTACAAAATTAGTTCGTCAAATTGTCGGATTAGATCTAAAGGCTGCGAATGCTGCATTTTCCGAGTTTTTAACGAATGAGCGATTGAATGTTAATCAGGTGCGTTTTGTGAGATTGATTGTTGATTATGTAGTGAAAAACGGTATCATGGATAAACGAGTGTTGCAAGAGGAGCCGTTTAAAACGGTAGGAAGTATTGTTGAATTATTCCAGGATAATATGGATTATGCAAAGGGGGTTATTGGAGTGATTGATCAAATTAACCATAACTCAGAAGTAATTATTGGGGTGTAAAATATTTTGGTAATGAGGCGCAGGATGAGATGTTCTGTAGCCTTTTACTTATGTGTATTTATTGATGTTGATAGAATGATATCGATGAAGGGATGTTTAAGTTAATTAGAAAAGTTATTATGGTATAAATGATTTACATGTTTTTTATATTAATAGTTTAAAATGTAATTCTAAATGTAAAGAAGAGCGGGATAGCAAGAGGTTGAAGGGGAGAGAGTATGAACTTAAAAAGGTTAAAACTATTAAGTGATTATAAAATATTTAAGAGAAATTTAGAATTTAGTTTTAATGATTCTAAAATTCTGGCAGTAGTGGGTGCCAATGGTAGCGGGAAGTCTATTTTTCAAGAAGTAATTGTAAATGTTTTTGTGAATCTATATGCCAAATTAAATAAATATAAGATATTTTTTGATTTAGATTATGAGCTAGAATACTCTTTAGTACCCAATCCGTTGATATACTCAGTGGTTTCGAATAATAAGGATATATTGAAATTTGAAGACTTACAAGAAATAATTGTAAAAGCTAGAAGTATAGGGAAGGGAAAAGAATGTCTTGAATTTGAGGTTTTTTATAGAGGGAATTGTAATAATCTTATTCAACTAAAAGTTGATGATGCAAAATTAAACCTTTTTCTTCCAAATTCTTTAGTTGTGTATTCTTCTGGAGAAAATGAAACAATTAGTAATGAATTGTTGAGATATAGGTTGATCAATTTGAACAAGTATTTTGATAGGATGAATGAAATAGATAAGTCTGATGGTAATATGAAATTACATTATGTACATGATAACTATAGATCTTTATTAATTCTATCGTTATTGATTTTTAATAATGAAAAAATTCAAAAGCTAAAAGATTTAGTAAGAGTTGACGGGTTACATTCAATGTTGATTAACATAAATTTTAAACAACGCGGATTTAAGCGAATTGAGTTACCAGAGAAAGAGCGTTTTGATCTAAATAAGTTACTTAGACGTTCTAATAACATTCCTTTTGATCAAAGTGATAATTTAGATGGTTTGTATAAATTTTATTTTAAAGAACAATATGAAATATTTAAAGACGAATATTTAGATGATCCAGTGAATTTGTATAGGGTGTTAGAGAATTTCGAGAATTTAAATTTACTTAAAATATCAAAAAGAAAGCGGAAACAAATGGAATGTGAGGCCAATTATTCTATTAAAGACATACATTCTTTTTATTCAAATGAAAATAAAGTTTTTGAAGTAATGGATAGCAAAATAGTGAAAAGTGATAAATCTTTGGTTAACTTATTAGGATTATCAGACGGTGAGTATCAAGTTTTATTGATAATGTCTCTATTGCTAATTCAGGGGAATAAATATCAAAATAATTTATTCATTCTAGATGAACCAGATACGCATTTTAATCCAGAGTGGAAAGCGAAATTTGTTTCGCTACTTTCAATGATGAAAGAGGACACTTCACAGTGTTTATTTTCAACACATAATCCAGAAGTGTTAACTGATATGAGGAACGAAGATATTATTTTCTTAAAAGAAGGAAGAATAAATTCAGTTGATATCAAGACTTTTGGTGCCAATCCCAACATAATAGCTAGTCATATTTTTAACAAAAGAAATACTATTTCTGAAGTTTCTCAAAAAGAATATGAAAAGTATCTTGATTTAATTGATAAGAATGAATCTATGGAAGATTTAAGGGGAATAGAAGAAGAGATTATGTCAATTTTTGGAAGTTCTTCTGAGAGAATGATGTTATTAAATAGGATATATAAAAAGAAAAGGGATTGAGTAGGATGTGGTTTTTTTATAAGGGAAGCTTTCAAAATGAGCATTTAGATTATTGTATAGAGAATATTGAAGGTTTTTTTGTTAATACTTTTGCTGGTTTAAGTTTTTTAGAAGCAATTGATACGGAATTTTTTCAGAAGTTGAATCGCACAAATTTAGTTAAAAAGTATTTGAAAGGTTTCCATGAAAATTACAACAAATTGAGTTTGGATGACAAATTTCTGATTAAAGGATCTTTTAGAATAAATACTGATATTGAACTTATATGTGTATCAAAATTGAAGCCCGTTAAATATTCTGAATTACCTGGTTTGATTCGTAAAGATTTGGAGAATATTTTCAATTATTTATATGATGATTTTCCGAAAGTAAAGTATTTTAAAGAATCTGTAGGTAGCCTTAAAGAGTATTATCATCAATTTTATGAACATAATTTTTCACAAAATACATTATGCCCATTTTGTGGATTGAAATTTATGAAAACATCTGGGGATAAACGAAGAGAACCTTTTGATCATTATTTATTACGGAGTCAATATCCTTTTGTTTCATTGATTAGAAATAACTTGGTTCCAATGTGTCATGATTGTAATGAAGATTATAAAAAAGAATATGATATTTCAAATGTAAAAGTATTCTATCCTTTTACAGAGGCAGAAAGCGATGTGGAATTAAAGGTTAATGGTAATGAAATTGAAATACATAGCGATAGGTTTAATGAAGAAGTGGAAGCATGGAATAATATTTTTGATGTTAAGCAAAGGGTAAAGAATTATGTGCAAATACATAAATCTGCTATCTTATCTAATCTTACGGAATTTGAATGGATTGCCGGAGAAAAAGAATTGTTGGAATGCTTAGAGCGGAAAGTAGAAGCATATAATAGTTATTTATATTGTAGGGATAATTATATTGAGAAGGCTATCCTGTTAGATGAATTTAGTGATATTATTCATGAAGAAATAAAGGTTATATCTACTGTGCTGCCAAATGCATCTTCTCATCAATCAAATAATGAACATAGTATAAAAGAGAAGAGAGAATTGATTCGGAAGTAGTAAATATATTCAAGATATGTATACTTTCAATGAAAATATATATAGAAAATTAAATGTGATATTAAATTTTTTATGCATTAGAATATGTAATAATGAGTTTAAAAGTTGAACTTTCATAAGGGGAATTTCTAGTCTGTTATATTAATTGGTAAGATAATTATGTAATATAAAGTAACAACCTAACAATTAGTTAGGTTGTTCATCTTGTTTGGTTTGAGGAATCTGTATTGCAATTGGATTAAAGTAAACATGTTAACAGATTCTTAACTACTAATTAATAACCAACCTATTATTCAATTATAAAATAGTATCGTTTCTAAAAGGAGATTTGTAAGTAATATTAGAATCGTTTTTCATATTAAAAAGCCTCAATGTATGGTGATTTATTTGTCTGTCTTATTAAATATTTCGTTATTGTGATAGTCAATAAACTCTTTAGAGATATTATGGATTTTAATGTTTTTTAACGTGTAATAATTTAATGGAATGGTACCATAATCACATAGAGTATGATAATTAGGGCACAAAACAATAATGTTTTCACGTATGTCTGGGCCGTTATATGGGCTACCTAATGGTTTTATATGATATCAGTAGATAATTCGAGTCTTTCACCACAGATTTGAAATGTATGGTTGTGCAATCTTTTTAAATCACGAGTTAAATTTGTATCTCGTATAATTCTATATACTTCTGTTCTAACTTTTTTATTGGAGTTGAAATGTCGATAACTCTAATTAATGTTTCTTCATTTCTAAGCGCCCAAGTACTTTCTCCTAAACCGTCTACTGAATAAAATAAATCTTTTTTCTTAAAGATTTTTGAATGAGAGGATGAATTTAAAAATTCTCTATTATCTTTAAAATCTTTAATGATAAATTTTAAGCACCTAATAATCACTATATTTTATTACTGTCGGAATTGCTAATAAACTCAGTAATAGCAAGAAAATATGCACCGGAATGGCCTCGAATCAGCGACCTCAACCATATCTATACTAACGTAAATCTTTTTTCTCAATCGCCTTGCACCTCCCCCAACGTCACCCCCTAACCTAAAGAAGACAAATCAAAAAGGGGGGCCAAACCACTCATGAAAACTACCACAAAAGAAAAAAGAACCACCATCATCATCATGCTACTACTCTCAGCTGCAATAGGAATCTTTTCACCATTACTCATGTACATCACGCTTGCACGTAAAAATGAAGTGTACAAATATCATTGCCGAAAGGCGTTCAATTTTCATTTGTTAATCTTTCTTCTATTTAATATTAGTTCGCGTATTAGTGATGTTTTGTTTTGGATTGTGTTTGCGCTTGAGGTAGTTCAAGTGATCATTGTTGCGTGGAAAGTAATACGCGATGAACCATATCGTTATTTCATTCGAATTCCGTTATTTAAAGAAGATAAGTACGCTGTGGAAGGAGAATAGGTGATGAAACAAGAAGTGGGGATAAGGGGAAAGCGATTTTTCGTTATGATTGCATTGTTGTTTATTGCAGTTTATATCGTTTTACGAAGACGAAAATATGAGTGCTTTTATGATGGTATTAGCGAGTATGAACATCGTTATAGTGGGTGTGTTCCTTTTGTATTGCTTGTTGTAGGTTTGTTTCAATATTGTAGGCAGAATGAGATGAGTTTTTCTCATATGCTTCAGTATGTGAAAGATAAGTTGGTGGAGTAGGTGATGATATGGCGTGGATGATTAGTGAGTTTGCAAGTGTTGGGGATGTTACGGTGCGGACGCTTCGTTATTATGACAAGATTAATTTATTAAAGCCGAGCGATTATACTGAGGGTGGGCATCGGTTATATACGAAAGATGATTTGTATGTGCTGCAGCAAATTCAATCGTTTAAGCATCTCGGTTTTTCGCTTGGAGAGATTCAAAATATTATATTGCAGCGTGATATAGAGACGGAAGAATTTTTAAGACAAATGCATTTTCAAAGGGAATTGCTTTTGGCAGAGCAAGAAAGAATTGCGAAAGTGCTTTCGCATATGGATGAGATGACGAAGAAGTTTCGAAAGGAAGAGCGAGTAGATGTTGCTTTGTTTTCTTCTTTTCTGCAAACTTTTATTTGGGAGAAAGAAAATAAAGAATGGTTAGAGGAACATTTTGCGAAGGATAGTGTTCAAGCTTTTTATAATAATAAGGAATTAAAAGAAAAGTTTGATCGGCGATTTATGGATTTGATAGGGAAGTTGAAAAAGTATAAGGAAGAAGAGAAGGATCCGAGTGATCATGAAGTTCAAGTTACCTTGAAGGGATTTTTCAATTTAATAGAAGAGGTAACGAACTATCTTGATACAACTCAAAGTGATATAGAGGACATAATTAATCAATCAAACCTTCCACTATCCGAATTCCCAGCTCTCTTCACAACTGAAGAAGAAAATTATATAAAAGAAGCAATGAAGCAGTTTAACCCCTAGTTAAACTGCTTTTCCATTATAATAGAAGAAAAACCAAAAGGAGGAACCCCCCATGCCAACCTACAACAAACTAATCCGAAACAAAATTCCACAAATAATAAAATCCAACGGAAAAACACCCACAATAAGAATCCTAAACGAAGATGAGTACATAAAGGAACTATGCAAGAAAACACAAGAAGAACTAACAGAATACATCGAAGCAAAAACAAAACCCGATAAACTCGAAGAACTATCCGACCTACTAGAACTAATAAACGGCCTAGCCGAATACGAAGGCGCAACACTAGAAGAAATCAACAACATCCGTAAAAAGAAAGCAAAAGAACGAGGCGGCTTCTCAGATCGAGTGTTTCTAATCGAAGTAACTGATAACTAGCCCCTCATAAGCCCCTTACAAGCCCCTACCAAGTAATAAATCACTAAGAAAAAACATAACAAAACAAAAACAACAACAAACACCGTAGTAGTAGTCGAAAAAAATTTTGAAATAACACGCCAAAAACCCGGCCGTCCTCCCATATATATTATGAAGAGGTTTTCACTTTTGAACGGAGACGGGAGGAATTGGGATGGCGGTGTATCGTACTGTGCAGGTGAATTTTTGGCAGGATGATTTTGTTTTGGATTTGACGCCGGAGGAGCGGTATTTTTATGTGTATTTGTTAACTTGTTCGAAGACGACGCAGTGTGGGATTTTTCCTTTTCCGAAGCGGTTAGCTGAGATGGAGACTGGTTATAATCGGGAGACTGTTGATAAGCTTGTGCAGCGCTTCATTGATTATGGGAAGATTCTTTATGATGCGGATACGCGGGAGTTATTCGTTTTAAATTGGCTTCGTTATAATCCTGTGACGAATACGAATGTGGAGAAGTGTGTGCTTCGCGAGCTGAAGGGTGTGAAGAATAAGGAGTTTGTACATATGTTTCTTCAGAAGTGCGTAGAGGAGGAGCTGAATGTTCCGATGCTTTTAGCGCATTTCGGTATGCCGAGTGATTTGGCTGTGGATGATGTTGATCCAGTTTGTGAGGAGACAGAGGAAGAAGAGGTTATAGAGGAAGAGATGGGAAGTCGAGTGTTTTCTTTTTATGAGCAACATTTCGGTAGTTTGTCTCCGCATACGGTGGAGGAACTGGGTGCGTGGATGGAAGATTTATCAGAGGAGCTTGTGCTGAAGGCTCTTCAAATTGCGTTTGAGAATAATAAGCGGACGGTTGCTTATGTGAAGGGGATTTTGAGAGGGTGGCACGGGAAGGGATTTACGAAAGTGTGTGAGGTTGAGGCGGATACGGCGAGCTTTAGGAAGAAGGAGTCGTCTGTTAGTACAGGGGAGACGGAGGAGTTTTTGGCGAAGTGTGAGGAGTGGGAGAAGAATGCGCCGTCAGAGGAAGAGTTGCAGCGCTTTTTAGCGGAGCGCGGGTGGCGTCCATGAGTATTCAAAATGTGGAGGCGGAAAAGACGGTGTTAGGTTCTCTACTAATTGATGGAGAGCTTATTAAGGAGTGCCGTTTGACGGAGCAGTATTTTTCTCTGTCGGTGCATAAGTCTATATTTCAGTTAATGCGAAAAATGGAAGAAGAGGGGCAACCGATTGATCTTGTGACGTTCATTTCTAGGGTAGATCCGAAGTTTTTAGAGGGAATCGGGGGAATGGAGTATTTTATAGGGTTAATGGATGGTGTGCCTACAACTGCCAATTTCTCTTATTATGAGGGGCTTGTTCGAGGTGCCTGGAAAATGTATCAGGCGGGTGTTCTCGGGCACAAGATGGGAGAGCGTCTTATTGCGGAGAAGAGTGAGAAAATTATTGGTGAGACGATTACGGCACTTTGTGAGTTAGAGGAAAAGGACTGTGTATGTGAGTTTGATTTGAAGGATGCGCTAGTTGATTTATATGAAGAGCTTCATCAAGATGCCAAAGAGATTACTGGTATTGAGACTGGTTATACATCGCTAAATAAAATGACGTGCGGATTGCAGGAAGGTGATTTTGTCGTTCTTGGTGCGCGTCCTTCTATGGGGAAGACTGCGTTTGCGCTAAATGTTGGACTGCATGCGGCAAAGTCTGGAGCGGCGGTAGGATTATTTTCATTAGAGATGAGTAGTAAGCAATTGTTAAAAAGGATGGCGTCTTGCGTAGGCGAAGTGTCAGGAGGTAGGCTGAAAAATCCGAAGCACCGTTTTGCGATAGAGGACTGGGAAAAGGTGAGCAAGGCGTTTGCGGAAATCGGGGAATTACCGCTTGAGATTTACGATAACGCAGGCATTTCGGTGCAAGATATTTGGATGCAAACTCGTAAGTTAAAGAGGAAGCAAGGTGATAAGAAGGTTTTAGTTATTGTAGATTACTTGCAGCTTATTACGGGCGATCCGAAGCATAAGGGCAATCGATTTCAAGAGATTAGTGAAATTTCTCGTAAGCTTAAGGTATTAGCACGTGAATTAAATGTTTGTGTAGTAGCGTTGTCGCAGTTGTCTCGTTCGGTAGAAGCACGGCAAGATAAGCGTCCTCTTTTATCTGATTTAAGAGAGACGGGACAAATTGAGCAAGATGCGGATGTCATTATGCTTATGTATCGAGAGGATTATTACGATAAGGAAACGATGCAAAAAGAGATGACGGAGATTCATGTGGCGAAGCACCGGAATGGGCCTGTGGGGAGTTTTAAGCTGAGGTTTTTGAAGGAGTTTGGGCGGTTTGTGGAGGGGAAATAGTTGAAAGACTTGAGTATGACTTTGCAAATAAAGCATAAGTTTTTCATTTCATTAACTTATGCTTTATTCTTTGATTCTTTTAATATATTTCTTATTTCCCCATAAAGAAAGATCGTCTCTCTGCAGTAATCCATTGCTGCAAGTCGTCTTGGCTACGTCGAACAAGTCGATTCACTAAAACGTCATGCCATACATAATCCTCAAGTAAGTATATATGAACGGGGTCATCTGTATAAAAAGCAATATTACGCTCTTCAAGTGATGGTCCATAAATCATCTCTTTAGAATCTATGGATAAAATAAACCAATGTTCTGTAGACAGAGTTTCTGTATAAGGTGTGATACGATGAGCTTCTAAATTTTTAATTGGATTTTCAACATGTAAGGTAATACCTTGTACTGAAACTTTATCAGCTACCTCAGATAGTTCCTCTTTTAACGCTTCATACATCTCATCCCACATTGAAATGACAATACGTTGTTCTGCTTTTTTTATTAATGCCTGACAATAGCTAATGATTGTTTTGTTGTCTTTTAAAGTAATCACTCGATTATCCGTTTTTTCCTCGGAAGTTTCGAGTTTTTTTAATGAGTCACTGATTCCTTCATAAGTAGACTGCCATTCTGATTGAGCTTTCTGTAAAAAGATTTCAACAGGTAGAGGTGAATAGCGAGTGGTGTCATTTATTTCTTCCTTCATGACAATTCCTTTTTCTACAAGGTTACCTAAAATCTCATAAATTCGTGCTCTTGGGACACCTGAATCCTTACTCACTTGGTAGGCTGTGACAGGCCCCTGTTTAACAAGAGATACATAAGATTTAGCTTCATATTCATTAAAACCAATTTTTTTAAGCTGTTGTACGATGTAGTCCACTTTTTCGTCCTCCGATGTTTGCTTTTATATTTCAACGTTACAATAACTCTTTACATTTAGCAAATTGATAGTTACTATTACAATAGTGACTAAAGGGAGGCTGCTAGTATGGATTTGTATTTAGACCCATCTATATTAATTATTTTGATTGTTTTTGGGTTTGTGGCTGCATTTATTGATTCAGTTGTAGGCGGTGGTGGACTCATTGCCTTACCAGCTTTATTATTTACAGGGCTGAATCCGGCAAGTGCAGTAGCCACGAATAAACTAGCGTCAACAATGGGGTGTGCAACTAGTAATATTGTGTTTTATCGTTCTGGTAATCTTGATTTGAAATCGGCGTTTAAATTAGTTCCACTCACTTTCATAGGTTCCATAATAGGGGCATGGACCGTTCATTTAATGAACCCAGAAGTACTGAAGCCATTGATGCTGATTATGCTTGGTGCAGTTGCTATTTATACGATATTCAAAAAGGGTTGGGGTAGTATTTCTACTCATAAGAAATTATCTGGTCGACACGTCATTATTTTTACCTTTTTTATTTTTGCTATTGGTTTTTATGATGGATTTCTAGGTCCTGGCACAGGTTCGTTTCTAATGTTCGCTCTTTTATTTATTGGGTATGATTTTTTAAAAGCAGCAGGTAATGCAAAATTTCTTAATTTAGGAAGTAATGTTGGTGCATTATTGATATTTATGTATGTGGGGCAAGTAAATTATGTGTATGGTTTTATAATGGGGATTGCTCAAATTGCTGGAGGGATTGTTGGCTCCAAATTTGCTATAAAAAAAGGAAGCGGGTATGTTCGTGCCCTTTTCATTACAGTAACTTGTTTATTGTTAGCGAAAAATCTGTATGACTATGTGCAGTAAGTAATGTAGAAAAGGTTAACTATGCAGGCTACATAAATATAATAATTCCTTGTAACATGTTTTAGATGCTACTTTATTCGAAGGTAGCATCTAAAACAATTAAGGTAAGAGGGTGAAAATAATACAAACGAATATTTTCGGGGTATGTTTATGTACTTTAGCAAAATAACTATTCCATATTCTTCTTATAATTAACCCGCAACAACCCCTTAAAATCCACCTCAGCAATCAACACACTTACTAATATAAGCGTCGCCCCTAAGTATCCTTTTCCGGTAAGTGTTTCACCTGTGAAAACGAAAGCGAAGCCTGCGGAAAAGACAGGTTCTAATGAAAAGATAAGTCCGGTATGTGTAGGCGTCGTGTATTGCTGGGCGATAACTTGCACGATGAATGCGACTGCGGTGCAAAATATGCTTAACGCTAAGATGATGAGCCATGAGTTGGCTGTGCTAGGCAGTTTTGGCGTTTCGATAATGAATGAAAAAATAAGACTAAATAGGCCGACGAAGCCGAGTTGTATGACTCCAAGTGCAATGGAGTTCACATGTTTCGTTACGCTTCCAGTAATGATGACGTGAATGGCATAAAATAAGGCAGACAGTATGCAAAATATATCGCCGTTACCGATCTTGAATTCGCTCGTTAATGTTAATAAGCCGATTCCTAATATCGTTAAAAAGATTCCTACTATCACTTTCTTTTCTGGAATGTGTTTTAAAAATATAGCTGATAAGATCGGAATGAAAATGACTGTGAGACATAGTAAGAAACCAGCGTTAGAAACACTCGTGTACTTTGTACCGAAAGTCGCAAAAATGTAAACGATAAATAAGACAGAAGCGAGTATAAATGCATATTTTACAGTTTTAAAATCGATTTTGAATAAATGTTTGTAAAATATTAAACCTGATAAAAGAAAGGCAATAATAAATCGTAATGCGATTAAGTTGTATTCTTCTATGCCTTCGAGTCCAACCTTTGTAAGTAAGATGGATGCACCCCAAAAGAATGTAACTAGTAGTAGCCCTAAATCCGCTTTTAATTGTAGTTTCATATCTATTCCCTCGTTATGTATAAAATTTAAAATTCCATACTTCTATCCCCATTTTATATTTTAATATTAATTCTGAATATTTGTAACTTAAATTCATCGACTTTTTACTCCATAAGAAAGAGGCTGTTTATAAAACAGCCTCTATATATCTGAAAATCCGAACTTTGACTAAAGACTACGTACAATCTCCACCCCTTTTCTTGTTAAATGAATCCCTGCTCTACCTCTTTTTATTTCCACATACCCTTTCATTTTTAGGAAGTTCAATCGGTGTCTCACTTGTGCTTCAGATAAATTTATTGCGACTTCTTGGCTCTTTTCAGAAATAATTCTTCTTCCGATTGCTTTTCCTTTTTCTTCATAATTCATGATGAGGGTAAGGATGAAAAGTGATTCTTGATCAAGAGCGTTTGAACTTGAAGAAAAGGGTGTTATACTCTCGGCTTGGTCGCTATTTGTTTTCTTATGTGGAGGCTTTTGAAAATAATGTTGATTAGGCAAATCATTTTTTGTTATTTGGTTTCCGGTATGGACAGCAAGCATGTAATCTATCGTATTTTTAAGTTCTCTTACATTTCCGTACCATGGATATCCTTGAAGTTCTTCAATTAGTTCTTGTTCGATTTTGACTTTAGGGTCCGATAGTGAGACAAAATGTTTAGCTAATAATTCAATGTCATTTCGGCGCGCTCTTAATTCGGGAAGGTGTATAAAGAGTACTTTAAGCCGATGGTATAAGTCTTCTCTAAACATATTTTCTTGAATCATTTTCAGTAGATCCTTATTGGTTGCTGCAATAATCCTTACGTCTATCGGGATAATTTGGCTTCCACCAACACGCATAATCTCTTTTTCCTGCAATACTCGAAGGAGTCGTGCTTGGAGTTTCAGGCTAATATCTCCAATCTCATCTAAAAAAATAGTGCCACCATTTGCTTGTTCAAATAACCCCATTTTCCCGCCCTTTTTGGCTCCGGTAAACGCTCCGTCTTCATAACCAAATAATTCACTCTCGACTAAATCATCCGATAAAGCACTGAAGTTAACAGCAAGAAAAGGGCCGCTATTTCGCTGGGAGGCATTATGAATAGCACTTGCAAACAACTCTTTTCCGGTACCACTTTCACCCTCAATTAATACAGTTAGATCAGTCTTAGCTAATCTTTTGGCAATTTGTTTCGTGTCTTGAATAGTAGAGCTAATCCCAACGATATTATGGAAGTTGTATTTTGCTACATATCCTTTTTTGACAAATTCTTTTCTTAATTTCCGTTCAAATCCGATGGTCTTAAGAGCATTTCTAAAAGTAACAATAATCGATTGATCATTTATATGTAGGCGTTCCACTATTACATCCAAGCCGTTTACAACAAATATTCCGCTTTCTTGCTGCTTATTTGAAAGGATGAAGTTCACTAAATCAATATTATCAATAATGGCATCAATCGGATGACCAATAGCATGTTTGCTTTTTATTTTCAGCATGTTTTCCAAGAATTCATTAAAGACAACAATTCTTCCTTCATAATCAATAGCTAGTATGCCATCACCAACACCATCAATTACTTGATGCAGTTGTCGATGAGCTTTAGCTAAATTTTTTGTTAAATCTACTATTTTTCGATAGTATCTCTCAGAAACGTGGTTACCTGATTCCTCCATTAAATGAAATCGATCTAGAATGGACATGATTGTAGTAATATCTATTAATCTATGACCAATATTAATTACTTTTTCTACAAAGTCAGGGATAATTTCAAGTTCGCCAGGTGTGATTGCGAGCTTGATCATTTGTATATTCGTTTTTCCAGGATAGTATGGGACATATTCAATGTGGTTCAGCCCCAATTGACGCATCGTTTCAATGGATTCGTATACTGTTTCATGATTATCATTCACATATAGGGCTTGTGTTCCTTCTGGTAAAAATAAAAGCTGATCCACGTTTTCATAATTTAATGTTCGTTTTGCTATTATTACTTCGCAGTTTTCTCCAATAAAGTCTTTCACCGTTTCTATCGTAAATGTATTCGGTAACACAATTAATGTAGAATGAAATACTTTTGGAATACTTTCTTCTACAGAAAAACTTTCGATATCTATGAGATCACCTACCATCTCCGTTAGTTGTTGATGTAGGGCTTTTCGTGTTTCTTTTAAAACGGTGATCAATACAATGTGGTTGGTTTCAAATTTGTTCATAGAGCACCTCTTTAGTTGAATGTAATTGGTCTAAAGTTGGTTATTAATTGGTCATTATGTAACCAATTAATAACCAATTATAATACATTTCAACATAGTAAACACTGATAAAACGACAAAATATTTAAAAGTATGTAAATAATCAATTTAATTTTAATATTGGCACGATATTTGCTTATATAAATGGTGTGTAAAGAAATAATGAAATGAGTAGAGTCATAATTTACATATTTAATTCTTTACCACTTGTTAGAAAAGGGAGGTTAAGAGTATACAATTTCAGCAGAGAAAGACAACGAAACCATTTAAATTATGAGGTGAGAGAAAATGAAACCACTAATTGGTGTTACTGGGTATTATATTGATCATAGTGAAATAGGGAAGGAGGGCTTACGAGGGTTACCAGGTCAGGATATGGCTATCTTTTCTTACGACTACATCCGTTCACTTCAACGAGCAGGTGCAACGGTTGTTCTACTTCCAATTGAGGAAGTTGATCAAATTGAGTCCACACTTAATCAATTAGATGGATTGTTATTAGCTGGTGGCGCGGACATCAATCCAATTTATTACGGTGATACTCCAAAATCGTATATAGGTACTGTAGAGGAAGAACGAGATAATTTTGAATTAAATCTGGCAAAGCAGGCTTTAGAAAAAGATATTCCTATTCTAGGAATTTGCCGAGGATTACAGGTGTTAAATGTTGCAGCTGGTGGATCTCTTTATCAAGACTTAGAGCACGAGATGGGGCCAGAATATTTCCATGTTCGAGAACAGTTCCGTAAATGGCAAGGCTCTCATTCTGTAGATCTTCTGGAAGAGGGGAAAATTTATGAGGCTATTGGCCAAAAAACTTTAATGGTTAATTCTTTTCACCATCAAGCAGTGAAAACATTAGGAAAAGATTTTGAGGCGAGCGCATGGTCTTTTGATGGTGTGATAGAGGCTATTGAATCGAAGGCTCATCGTTATGTAGCAGCGGTTCAATGGCATCCAGAGATGATGTCGGAAAAGGATGCTCTACAGCAACGTTTATTTAACCAATTTGTAAATGAAATTAGTAAAAAGGTAGTTAAATCATAGCGTGTTATAAATAAAAGAATTGGTGGATAGCTTGGTACGTCATGGTAGTGGGGAAACCAGACTGCCGGCTGCCCGTAAAAGTAATAATCATTGGGGGGGAAGATACAACCCCAATGATTAAAGTTTCACTTTATTGCAAAGGGGATTGGTATATGAGTCAAGTATCAGAAAAGGCAGTTTCATTCGAGCCAGAAGAAAAAAAGGAAAAAAAAGAATGGAAAATAAACGTATTTGCAATGCTACTTGTCTTGTTAGTAATTGCGGCTGTGATTACACATATATTTCCAGCCGGAAAATATGAACAGATTGAAAAAAATGGTTATACAACAGTAGATCCAAATTCATTTAAATGGATTGAATCAACGCCACTTGGATTTTTTGATACGGTAAAATCTATTCCTACAGGGATGGTAGAAGCTGCTAATATTATCTTTTTTATTCTTATTATCGGAGGTTTTTTTGGTGTATTAAAGGCATCCGGCACAGTTGAGGCTCTTGTTTCAACGATGGCAAAAAAACTTGCTAACCGTGAAAAGTTAATGATTCCTATCATCATGCTGTTCTTTGCACTTGGCGGGTCATTAATGGGAATGGCTGAGGAAGCTTTAGTGTATGTACCTCTATTTATTCCGCTAGCTCTTGCGGTTGGATTTGATACGATAACAGGAACTGCGATGGTACTAGTAGGAGCGTCCGTCGGATTTACAACGGCAATTATGAATCCGTTTACAGTTGGGCTTGCGCAAGGGATAGCAGGTCTTCCTATGTATTCGGGGATGGGGTTCCGCCTCGTTTTATTCGTAGTCATATATGTAATTGCTGTTACATTCGTCTATCGTCATGCTATGAAAGTAAAGAGGGATCCTGCAAGCGGAATTTACGGAAAATTCGATACAAATAAGCAAGACAGCTTACTAACAGCGAAAGTAAAGTTAACAAAAAGACATAAATGGATATTAACGGCCTTTTTAATCAATTATATTATTCTTGTATTTGGTGTTATTAAGTACGAGTGGTATATAAAAGAAATTGCAGCCTTATTTATTATTTTAACTATAATCATTGCAATCCTCGGTAAGATATCTCTTGATGATACTGTAGAATCTTTTACACAAGGATCGGCATCTTTAATCGGGGGTGCTTTAATCATTGGTGTATCACGCGCTATTTTAGTTGTATTGAATCAAGGGCATATTATAGACCCGCTACTGTATCAAGTATCGGAAGAAATGAAACATGTATCTCCTTTTTTAAGTGTTGTTGGAATGTACAACTTCCAAGTAGCGATTCATTTTATTTTAGCATCAGGTAGTGGTCATGCGATGTTGACAATGCCTATCATGGCGCCACTTGCAGATTTATTGGACATTACACGCCAAACAGCCGTATTATCCTTTTCATTCGCGGATGGTATTGGAAATATTATTTTTCCGACGGGTGGTACGCTAATGGCTGGATTAGCAATTGCAGGAATTTCATGGACAAGGTGGGCAAGGTGGATTCTTCCTTTAATTCTAATTGAATACTCAATCGGTTTAATAGCAGTTATAATTGCTCATCTTATTGGTTATGGTCCATCTTAATAAAAGGTGAATATGCTTTCAGTTATAGAAAGTTCGGATTTGAAGAAGATCGCTAAATAATGGTGATAGAAAAGCCCGGTTTAGAAGGGCTTTTTTTCTATGTAAAATTTCATTTGTTTGGTTTACATAATATCTTTACAATCATTTGATAAAATATATGTAACGGCATATTGTGAGGGTGGGTGGTTATCCCTTCTTTCCATTTTGAAGGAAAGAAGGGATAATATGGAGTTTTTGTTTGACCTTGTAAAAGAATTTGTAAAAGCGACTGTACGTGAAGTTTCAGCGTGTTTTTTGCGGAAGCAACTTCTGGGTAAGGACAACAAAAAACCCACTCCGCGCCGTAGGAAGCAAAAGGGTGGGTTTCGTAAAAAATAGTAACGTGTAATAACCACCACCCTATACGGTAGCAGTTAAGGAAGAGATGTTAGCGCATCTCTTCTTTTTATTATATGCCAATTTATTCGCTGTCACACTTATATAGTATTCTACCGAAAATATATCATACTCCTATTTTGTGGTCAATTTGATTGCATGATTGAAAAGGTGTAGTCTTATTCCTCTTCAAACTGAAAAATACCCCGGTTAATAAGTTGGTGGAGATACTTATCCATTTCAGCAGCAGAAACGCTTCTTTCATTTTTAAACCACCATGCGCTTAATGAGGTGATTGCCCCTGAATAAAATTCAATGATTAAATCATTTGGCATCGTATGATTTTTGCGCAGTTGATGTAACGCTTCTATTTCTTGTTTTCTCGTTTCGTGACTTAAATACTGTGTCCGGTTAATAAATTGTTCATCAGACATTTGCGTTTCTAATATTTTACCAATTTCTTCATGGTGTAGAAATTGTTCCATTACTTGAAATGGTTTACTTAATCGATCTGAAACCGGTATTTCACCAATCATCTTGCTGTATCGTTTAAATCCAAATGCTAATAAAGCATCTTTATCTTCAAAGTGTTTATAAAAGGTTGTTCGGTGTACCATCGCGCGGTCACATATTTGGTTAATCGTGATCATACTATATTTCTGTTTTGATTGCGTCATTAATTCAAATAAGGAATCCCATAGTAATTTATGTGTCCGTCTAATACGTAAATCAATTTGTTTTTCATTATCGTTCATCTACAATTCTCCTTTTTTGTAGATTAAATATACAGTGGCTGAAAATTGATTCTCCCTTTTTAATCTACATATGTATATTATATTACATGTGTTTAGGTATATTTAAAGTTTTTTTAGTAAGAAACAGGAGGAGAATTTGTAAATGAATATGACAACTAAGAGCCCTGCAAGTGGCAAAGTTGATACTTCTAATTTGAAACATACCCCCATTTTAATTGCATTACTTCTAGGGGCAATGGTTGCATTATTAAACGAAACGTTACTTGGTAATGCGTTAACCGTATTAATGAAAGAATTTGGCGTAACAGCTTCAACGATTCAATGGCTTTCTACAGCTTACATGTTAGTAGTTGGGGTTTTAGTCCCGATTACAGCGTTACTTCAACAATGGCTCACAACGAGGCAAATGTTTTTAATCGCTATGGTAACGTTTTTAGCTGGTACATTAATTGCGGGATTTGCGCCGACATTTTCCGTTTTATTAGTCGGCCGTATCGTCCAAGCGGTAGCGACAGGGTTAATTTCACCGTTATTAATGAATACGATTTTAATTATTTGTCCGCCTGAAAAACGTGGTGCAACAATGGGATTAATCGCACTTGTAATGATGGCAGCTCCAGCAATTGGTCCTACATTATCTGGAGTAATCGTAGACTCACTAAATTGGCGCTGGTTATTCTATATTGTTATTCCTGTCGTGATCATTTCCATTATGATTGGAATGAAGTACATTCAAAATGTTTCAGAGTTAACAAGGCCAAAAGTAGATTATCCATCTATCCTTTTATCGACATTAGGATTTGGCGGACTTGTGTATAGCTTTAGTGCATCAGGTGACTTAGGATGGTCCGATGCGAAAGTGTATGGCACTTTACTTGTTGGGCTTATCTCATTATGTATTTTTATCGTTCGACAATTGAAAATTGAGAATCCAATTTTAGAATTACGCGCATTTAAAGTTCCGATGTTTACATTATCAGTTGGATTAATTGTCATTGTGATGATGTCGTTATTTTCAACGATGACGTTATTACCGATGTTCCTGCAAACAGTTTTACTTGTCACAGCCTTTAAATCAGGAATCATCATGCTTCCGGGAAGTGTTATTAGCGCCATCATGGGACCAATCGCAGGTAAACTATTTGATAAATTTAGTCCGAAAGTTATTATCGTTCCCGGCATTGTATTAGTAGGGATAGCAATGTTCTTATTTAAAGGCATTACTCCTGATACATCAATGGTACAAATTATTGTTATGCATAGCGTATTAATGGTTGGACTCATGTTTGTTATGACGGCACAAACATACGGCTTAAATCAGTTAACACCAGATTTATACCCGCACGGAACAGCGTTGTTTAATACACTGCAACAAGTAGCTGGCGCAATTGGTACGGCTATCTTTATTTCGAAAATGTCTTCAGGAACAACTCAGTATATGGAAAGCTCCGCAAATCCAATGGATCCAGTAGAGAAGTTAAATGGTTTAACATCTGGATTCCAAGGTGCATTTGCACTAGGGTTAGTCTTTATCATTGTTGCATGTATCGTATCACTGTTTTTAAAAGAAGAGAAAGAGGGAGTCAAGGCAGCGAGGGTTTTACAGAACGAGAATTAAGGTTCAAATAAAAAAGACATCTTTTCTAGGAAAGGTGTCTTTTTTATATTTCTTTCGTAACATTTGTCTTGGATATTTTAATACGGAAGAATGGTCGGTGTAATCTCAATGGAGGACACAATATAATCGTTAGTTTATTTGTATAAATATGGTATGTTCAATGGCTATCCTTTTTGAGGATGAATAACTATTGGGCATAACGATGTAAAGCTTTGCTAATGACTAAAAGGCCGATAATAAGGGAAAGTATTCTCATTATAAATTCGGCAACTAATAAATTGCCCATAGCTGTCGATCCATCATACATTAATCCTATGATGATAATAGGTGCGATCATAATGATAATTCCAATTCCTATTTGAAGAAATAAATTCACGTTTTTACTCAAGATAATCACCTCCAAAAAATATTACAAAACAATAATATGGAAATTTTTGTATTATACATTTATTATACTGTGTCGAATTAAGGTTATGGTAATGTTTCTAAAATAAAAAGGAGGTGTCACATAGTCAAAAAATGACTCGTGGGACAGCTCCTTTTAAGTAGTAGTAATTAAAGATGCTTCAATGACAATTCGATTTTCAGCGTCTGTTATCCAATGTTTGTTACTCCTACATCTCCTCCGTAACATCATACCGAAGCAACTGTCCCTGATCATAAAACCTCTCAAAAATAAGCCCCATTACATAAAAGAATACTAGCCCGAAACCAATATGAATGAGTGTAAAAGTAGCTCCAAATGAAGAGAATTCATACACGAGAATTGGCAATTTCGCAGTTGTCCAAACGCCTAAGAAAAAGACGATGTACCGAATACTTGCGCCTTTTTTTAATAGGAGTGCTGCAATTGGGAAGGCAACGTAGAGAGGACCAGCCGCAATGCCACCTAATAATAGAGAGAATAAGATTCCGTATATGCCGGATTTTTCGCCCATGTATTTCATGAGCGTTTCTTTCTTCACCCATTGATCAAGTAATCCTACAAATATTAGGACAGGGGGAAGGAGAAACAACATATCTAAAATGCTATTTCCTGTTAATTGTAATGCGCTCCATCCTAAAGATTGATTAATAAAAGTTAATGCAATGAGTCCCAGTAATAAAATGAAAAAGAAGCGATATCTTTTTAGTTCCTTCATACCATCACCACCCAAATGATATAGGAGAATAGGAGTGACATGAGTAATGCAGATGCATTACGTGCGTAAGCAAAGCTTCGTCCGAATATTTTTTGTTCTATCGGTAATGTTGTAATTCCTACTGACATGAGTGTAGACATAAGTGCCGCAACTTGAGGAAGGCCTGCACCGTGTTGTACTAACGTATTACCAAGTGGGAATACGACGAAGCTTGGAATAAGTGCAACGGATCCGAGTATTGCTGAATAAACAATGCCGATAAACCCTGATTGCTCCCCAATAATAGAAGAGATGAAAGACGGCGTTAATATAGAAAGCGATAAGCCAACGAAAAGCATGATGGAGAGCATCGCAGGTAGAAGATTGCGAAACATTTTCCACGACTTCATTAGAGCTTTTTTCGTCTTCGTGCGGTCCTTCATAAAAGAAATCCACGTAAGAATAATGGCTAAAGTGTAAAGAATCACGCCGTTAATCATGGTCGGAATCCTTTAAGTCCTTATATTTGTCTATGAAAAAGGATAAGTTCTTCATTTTTTCTTCAATGTCCATTTGAAAGTCTGCCAATTGTTCCTTTCCAGCAGGCGTAATTTTGTACATCTTTCTCGGTTTGTCTTGATGATCTGTACTTACGTAAGATTCGATTGCACCTTCGTTTTCTAACTTTTTTAGCGTGCGATATAAAATGGCGCTATCGATTGGATTGACGGGAAGTTCTTCTTCGCACTTTTGTAGTAATTGCCCGCCATAGTTATCTCCTTCAGCTAGAAATAACAAAAGAAATGCACCTGTATGTCTTCCTGTATGTTTCATGGATATACCTCCTAGAATGAATTAGGATTTATACTGTTAATGACAGTATACTGTTGTTAACAGTATATGGTGCATGAAGTGTTATGTCAATTTTAAAATGTGTAATTCTTCAGAAGAAAAATATAATCGTTTTAATTGTAATTGTTTTCTGATTTTGTTGAGTGACAAAATTAAAGCATGCGGCTTTCTCGTTCAAATGTTTATTGAGTGTCTGGGTTGAAATACAAGTAACAGTGGCTTCATTTAATTTTGTGCAAAGAGTAACTAAAGACTCAGAACTGATTGTTTGTCCTAAAAATACACAGAGTAATAGAAGATTCTGTGCCTGAAATTTTCGTTTTGGTTGAATCATACCTGTTTAATACATAAGTTCCTCGATTGGTGCGTCATTGTTTATAGCCATAAATTAAGACACCCTTTCATACAGTACTGCATGAAAGGGTGCCCTAATTCATTATTTTATTCATTTTCTTAAGTTGATGGCTATGCTCTTATGAGTGCCTACAGTGTTAGTTTTTAAGTTCTAAATTTTTAGAATGAGACATGGAACTTACATGATATTTTTCTCCACCGTATTCTACATCTGCAGAAAAGGTTTTACTCTCATCATCTTTTATATGCCCGTTTATAAAAACGGTTTGAAAATCACTTGGGGCAAATTTATGTCCTGTAATGACTACTTCTAAATTCTCTTTTTCTTTGAAATATTTAATAGTTACTTCTTCGGCCTTTTTTACTATTTTTTGTTCTTCTTCTTTCTTATCATCATTCATGTTACACCCTCCTAAAATGATTAATATAAAAATAATACTCAAACTGGAAAAGATTTTTCTCAATTCAATTCCCTCCATTAATGGTATCCTATATTTAGAATATATTAAATATTCTGGGAGGGGAAATGTTTTGAGCAAAAATGATGAAGTTTTAGACTCGAGTTATTATCAAATGGCCAGAGCTGCTTATAAGAGTGATAAAGATTTAGAAGGAGTTTTTAGTGTTAAAGACCCTGAAGGAAATACTATGCAATTATGGGATAGAGGAAAAACTTTTCATGATAAACAAACAGGAATGGATGCTGTAGTGTTTGAAAGAGTAGTAGATGGAAAAACACAAGTAATGGAAGAATTAAAGTCTGACAAACAAGAATTAAAAAGTGCGATTGACTTATTTAAGGCATTAGATCAAAGTTATGATTATATGGGACCTAAATATTAAAAAACACTCACTAGGAGTGTTTTTTTGTATTTAAATCTATATTTTGTGGAATTGATGGAGCTATTAGATCAAAAAAGAGACGCTGTAATTAAAGTTTCTTTACAATAAGTGTACTCTTACAGTTTAAGCATACTATTTCTTTTTGTTTGAGGACAAGGTGCTTCCTATTACAAGTTGGGCAAATAATACCAACAGGGGGTTAAACTTACTGTATTATATTCATGACTCTAAATCCCTGTTGTTTAAGGGAAATTCATATAAAGGAGACGTAGTAATCAATTCAAGGGTATTATGACGGATTATATATGTAAACTCGGTGCAGCTAGAGGAGGAATTAATTATTATAAGAAAAAAAGACACTCTCAAGAGTGCCTCTCCTTAGCAGCCGAATCCGCCGCCCCAACAACTAGCTCCTACGATGATTAATAAGATAAAGAGCACAACAAGTAAAGCAAATCCGCCGCCGAAACCACAGCCTCCACCACAACTACCGCCATATCCCATATTAACTCCTCCTTCCATAAAGACCATTTAATTAATGGATTTAATTTACTTTATGTTTTTACGGATAAACTTGAGCAGGTCCTTTTGAAAAATAAAAGATACTTAGATTTTATAAGAATTGACGACCTTATTTTGTCACGGGTATTATGCTGATGACATATTGTATTTTATTCTGTGTATTGGGGGAAGGAGGATCTTTATGGCCAATTCTGAAATGATTTTACGATTACTTACGGATTTAAAGATTGAACAGCAAGCTTTAAAAGAGCAGTTGGAAAAAATACAAACTGCTGTGACTACTCTTGAAGAAAAATCAGCGATTGTGGAAGAGAAACCAACGACTATTGAAGAAAAACCAGCTGTTGCTGCTGCAAAGCAAAGAGCTCATTCTGGACACCCAACATCTTTTCGTGCTTGGAGAGCATCTGCTCAAAGGAATTCATAAAAATATAAGAAAAGAAGACATCTAGTAAGATGTCTTCTTTTACTTGTACAATCCAAATGATTTAAGAAGGTATATCCATATTGCTTTAAAAATAAGAAGAAAATAACGATTGTCGACTCCTTTTTTAGTATAGCATGTAATACTAAATATTTTTATGTAATGTTGCATATATATGAATTATATGATGATGTGTTGTATATATTTTAGGTGTCTGGTGCGGAAACAGAACTTACCGCTTCACCGGCTTTATTATTGGCTGAAATGGAAGAGCAAAATACAAATAAGTGTGTAGCTTCAGCATTACTTGACGTTTACTTAAATAGTAGGTAACAAAGTTAGCTTAGGGAAAAAAGATTAATATATGTACAGGAATAATATTTCTAATTATAATTTTAAGATGGAAGTATTCGTAGTATATGGGGGAATAACAACCAGTGAATAAAAAGGCAACAATTAAAATAGGGGCATTGTTTACAATTTTATTAATGGTATTTGTTTTTTATGGGTATAAGAGTTTAAATAGTTTTTTAGTCTGGAATGAACTCGGTGATGTACAGATGATTTCAAGCGATAAAGAGGTTAAAAACGGTATATACTTTGTAAGGGGAGAGATATATTCTGAACATGTAACAGGGGATGAAACGCTACTTGCTGATGGGTATGCGGTAGTGAATCGAATTCAAAAGAAAAAAACGACATATTATACACAGACTTCTGCACCCAATCGTTCGTTATGGAGTAACGGCCAAGTAACAGCTTTTTATAATGAACCAATACATATTGGAAATAAAGAATTGAAATTAATAAATAAAGAAAATATGTCTCTTGAAACTCCATTTATGGAATTAAATAGTCAGAATGTAATTTCAACAAGAATAAATGATATTCAGGTGAATACTACAAAGTTAGCAGATGGAAGAAAAAGTTTTTATTCATTTAGAGCAGTAGAAAATAAAGAAAATGTAGTTGTACTTGGATCAGTAGAGGGAAAGGTAATAAAAGAATTACCTAGTAGATATGGAAAATTTGTTTATATGGGAAATACTAAGGAGCAAATTATAGATAGCTTAAAGAATAGTAATAACAAAAATTGGATATATTTCGTAGTGCTTCTTATACTAACTAGTATTAGTGGACTTGTATTTTATATGTATGGGAAAGGAAAATGGACAAAAGATGTTTTTGTTTTTACATTTTTCGGACGGAAGGTAAATTAAAGAGGATGCATCTATCTGTGCATCCTCTTTAAACATTTATATGAGTTCTTTTTGTAAGGGAAGTTCTTCTTCATTTTCATATCAAGTAAATTAAATTTCTTCAATGTTACAAATGATAATTTAGTATAGACGATGAACTGGTAGCATCTGTTTTTGAAACAAGACCAATTGGAGTAGCACACTATTTTTATAGAATTGAATATACATTTCTCATTCTTTATTTAATAGGTATCTATTCATAAAAAAACTCTACATGTAAAAAGTGAAAAAAGCTTTTTAAAAATGCAAGTCATTCTATTCAACAATCGGGCCATATCCTTGAATAATGGGTTAAACTAGTAGTTGACCTCGTAGTTTATGGTCTGTTATATTTATACAAACACTAAAAGGATAGGTGAAGAAGTTCGGCATAGCAGAAGTTTGGTTTTCGGGAACTTTGTTATGACTGGAAAAGAGTAAATAAATCAATTTGAAGCAAACTGAAATACGCATTTTTATGTGTTTATTCGGTATGCCCATTTGATTTTTTTACTCTACGGACTTGTTCTCTTTTTTAACCGCAGAGTAAAGCTCTGCGGTTTTTTGTGTTTAAAAATTTTTAGGAGGAAGTTTTTATGAATAATTTATTAAACCAATTGCAGGTACCTTCACGATTTGAACAAACTGATAATGTTTTTTGGCAAGATCCTTATATTGCTAAAAAATTATTAGAGGTTCATTTAAGCTCTGATACTGAAGGAGCTAGTAGGAGTTTTCAGTTTATTGATAAATCTATTGAATTTATCCAACAAATAGCTCCCAAAAAATCTTATCAAAAAGTACTAGACTTAGGTTGTGGCCCAGGTCTGTATAGTGAGCGATTAGCTAGAAAAGGTTATACAGTAACAGGGATAGACTTCTCTGAAAACTCAATTCGTTATGCTAAAGAACAAGCAAAAAAGTTAGATTATGATATTGAATATCGCTATGAAAATTATTTGGAATTAAATGATTCAAATATGTATGACTTGGCCCTATTGATATATTGTGATTATGGTGCTCTTGCGCCTGAAAATCGTAGTAAATTACTTTTCAACATTTGGAACAGTCTGAAGAATGGTGGAAAGTTGTTATTGGATGTTTTCTCTCAAAATAAATTTGATCAGTTCAAGGAAGAACAATATTGGAGTATGAATGAAAATGGTGGTTTCTGGTCAAAGGATTGCTATTTAGCTATCGGTAGAAATCTTAAATATCCTGATAGAGTAACATTAGAACAAACAACAGTGGTAACCGATGATAAAATAGAAACTTACAACATTTGGTATCAATTCTTCACAAAAGAATTATTCATCAAAGAGGTAACTGCTGTAGGGTTTACTGTAAAAGAAATTTACGATGATGTTTCTGGTGAAACTGGCAATGGAGGAAGTCAAACTATAGCCTTATTGTTAGAAAAATAAGGTTAAATCGAACAAAGAGAAAGAAATATATGTTATAACTTTTTTCAAAAAGCAATATTTTTTCTTTTCAACAAACGGCAGCTATTGTTGGATAAAACTTAGATTTTTAAATGGCTTTATTATTATATTTTTTAGTGTAGTAAATATTTTACTTTAAAAATTAAACAAGCATAACCTCGTCCTAAATTTAGAACGGGGTTATGCTTGTTTGAGCCTTTAAAATTTAATAACTTTATTATCATTTTACAACATGTAGTATGTAAGGAGATTATCTCAAGGACTATTCACAAATTGTAGGTGGGGATAGAGTTGTTTGAGAACGTTTCTAACGATGCGATTCATTTTTGTTTTAAACGGAGCCCCATAAATGATAAACCATACCGAAAATAAAAAAAGCTAGTCCTACAAACAGAACGATTAAAGCAAGCATCCCGTTTTTATTATGTTCCATACAGTCAGCTCCTTTTTAAGTTATATACAAAAAGCCTTTAGTCATAATTATGGCTAAAGGCTTTGGTCTTCATACTTTGTAGTTTATAAAAAAGTTGCACTTCTGTATTAATTTGGAATATGATTGTTTAAAGAGTAGGTGATGAGTACATGCAGGAAAGAAAACAATTCCCGCTTATATCTGGAAATCTCTCATTAGATTTAGTGAATACAGAGTTAGTTAGGCGTGGACAACGTTATGATTTATTAATAACAGATGAAGATGTATTAGAATGGCTACATGTAATAAAGGTTAATCTTCCTTTTTCGGACGAAAAACCACTTATAGGAATTCAAGAGCGAATGAATCAAGTTACATCTAGCATACTAGAGCTAAGAGAATTACTGAGAAAACAGTTTGAGGCAATTGCCGATCAGCACGAAATTTCTGATGATTTTATTACGTATTTAGAAAAACAAATTGAGAAGGCACCATTTACATATAAAGTTATTGAACAGAGTTTAGTACCTATTCCAGTTGGAAAAATTGAGGATGTACTTGTATCGTTAATTGCATTTGATGCTTTAACGTTAATAGCATCAAATGAGCTTATTTCTCTTAAAAGGTGTTCAAACCCTGACTGTGTTTTATTATTTATAGATAAAAGTGGAAAGCGAAAATGGTGTTCTATGAAAATATGTGGGAACCGAAAAAAGGTAGCAAAATTTCAGGTTCGAAAGTCTGAAGAAGTTTAGGGAATCAACTTATAACAGTTGATTCTTTTTTTCTGCATTTTTAAACTAACCTCTAAAATTGATATTGACTGGTTAGTTTGTTCGGAATATAATTATTGGTAAATAAAGGAGGAGAATGATGAGTAATATAACAGCAGCTAAGCAGAAAGAGGATCAACCAATAAGTGTACGATATTTTGCAAAAATGAAAGGGAAAGGAAGAAGTCCATTACAAGTAAATATAAAGGACTCTTTAACGGGATTATTGGGGGGATTTTTAACGATTCTCACCTTAACATATTTAACGAGTATAACTTCTACAGAATTACTAATGGCTCCATTTGGAGCGAGTTGTGTATTAGCGTTTGGAGTTTGGAATGCACCGCTATCTCAGCCGCGTAATATTATTGGAGGACATTTGATCTCAACTTTCATTGGTCTATCAATATATCATTTGTTTGGGAATGAATATTGGACAATTGCTTTAGCAGTTGGTATGTCGATTGCTATTATGATGTTAACAAGAACAACGCATCCTCCGGCAGGGGCTGATCCCATTGTCGTTATTTTAGGAGCATACAGTTGGAGTTATTTAGTAACACCGGTTTTAGTTGGTTCCCTTGTTATTGTAGTTATTGCTTTATTTATTAATAATATGAGTAGTAAAAGGAGCTATCCAACTTTTTGGATATAATTTATAAGGTGAAAAACAATTTGAGTAAGTATCCCATTTTTACTATGTTTTCATTTCACATACATTTTAGTTTAAAAAGAAAAGACACCCGTATAAGAGTGTCTTTTCCAATAGTTTTTTAGCAGAAGCAAGAAGCTCCAACAATGATCAATAAAATAAATAATACAACTAGTAAAGCAAATCCTCCAGAAAAACCGCAGCTTCCGCCGCAACTACCACCAAATCCCATAATAGTTCCTCCTTTAATAAGAGGGGAAAACAAAGGGTCACTCGTGTTTTTTAACGGATTCTATTTACTTTATGTTTTGAAGCATAAACGTGAGCAGGTCCTTTTGAAAATAAAAAAAGACACCTTAAGATGCCTTTATGTAATTAATATTCGCTAGCATAAAATTCTTTTATTAGTTTTATTTCATTTGTATCTGGGTTAAATTTAAATATTTTAATTTGATTAGATTCGTCTTTATAGGCAAATGTATTATCGCCAACTGGGGTCATATTGCTGGTGTTTACGATAGGATCGCTACCGTGGTCAGTGATTTCCACAGTTTTCTCACGATCCCAAAACGCAATGACAATGATCAAGATGATAAGGCATATACGTATGTTACGTAGTTCTCTCGATACAGTATTCTCCATTCGATATTCTCCTTTGTTGTTGAGTAGATTTTGTTTATAAAAGAGATAATTCTTATGAAAATAAATAAAAAAGACACTTGAAAGTGTCTTTTTTATTTGAGTTATGCGCATTGCTTAATAAGACGCCAGTTCCTCAGTTTGAATATGAGTAACTATGTAGGGTAGTTTCATTATAACATTTTAACCATTACTGGGTCTATATGGAATTTTATTAATGATTATGTTTGATTATTCAGGATGATAAACATGGTGAAATATGTAAGTTATCTACGGTAATTGTAAAATATAATGATGTATATAACTAGTCTTGTAATGAATGCAAGCAACAGCTGATCGATTGTTAGTATTTTTCTTTGTAAAAAAATATTCAATAATTTATCATTGCAACCGCTTACTCTTTGTGTATAATAAAGGTAAGTTAATAAGTAAAAGGATTGTTACTGTTCGGCAGGCAAAACCTAAATTGATCTAGAGGCTACGGGTGTAGTGTGGCTTTTGGAATCAGTTTAGGTTTTTTTATTACCTTTTGTGACTTTAAGAAGAAGAAGGCGGAACAATATGAGAATCCATAAAATCTTAAATAACAATGTTGTTTGTACGATGAAGGATACTGAGACAGAAGTTGTACTGATGGGCAGAGGTTTGGGATTTCAGAAAAAAATAGGCGATACGATTGATGAATCTAAGATAGAAAAGACCTTTGTGCTAGAAACAAAAGAATTATCAGAGAAACTTGCTAGGTTGCTAACTGAAATTCCTGTAGAAAATTTAGAGATTACCGAGAGAATTATTCAGTTTGCTAAGACAGTTTTGCCGGGGACTTTAAGTGATTATATTTATCTTACATTAACGGATCACTTAAGTTTCGCCTTAACTCGGCATAAAGAAGGAATGGATCTCAAAAATACTTTGCTTTGGGAGATTAAGAGGTTCTATCAGAAAGAGTTTGAAATTGGTCTACAAGCTTTGAACATAATTGAAGAAGAGACTGGGTTTACACTCTCTGAAGATGAAGCAGGGTCAATTGCACTACATTTCGTTAATGCGCAGCAAGGAGAACCGGCGATGCAACAAACGGTAGCGATGACGAAAATCGTCCAAGATATTTTAAATGTTGTAAAGTACCACTATAAGATGAACTTAGATGAAAGTTCATTTAATTATAGTCGGTTTGTAACGCATTTACGGTATTTTGCGCAACGTTTAATGCAGAAGGAATTGAACTCGGCCGATGATGATTTTTTATACGAGCAAGTGAAAAGTAAGTATGAAGAGGCATATTGTTGTACAGAAAAAATTGAAGCGTATTTACGAAAAGCACATAATAGTCATCTTTCAAAAGATGAAAAAGTGTATGTAACGTTACACATTCATCGTGTAACGAAACGCAATGAATTATGTAATTGAATAAACGGGATTGTTACTGTTTGGCAGGCAAAACCTAAATTGACTTGTAGTGGAGTGATTCGTATGTATCGCGCCGTTACGGTTAGTTTAGGTTTTTTCTTTTATAAAAAATAATAAATGGGATGATTGTAGGGAGGGAAAGTTACTATGAAGTATGAAAAATTAGCAAAAGACATACTGAAGAATGTTGGCGGGAGAGAAAATATACATAGCGTTGTACATTGTATAACTCGTTTACGATTTCAATTAAAAGATGAGGGGAAAGCAAATACAGAAGTACTGAAAAGTATGGAAGATGTTGTGACTGTTATGAAAAGCGGCGGACAATATCAAGTTGTAATTGGTAACCATGTATCTGACGTATACAAAGCGGTTATTGCTGCTGGAGGGTTTCAAGAAGCTGAGGAAGAAAATGCGAGTGATAAGAAAAAGAGTAGTCTTATAGATATTCTTTCTAGTATTTTCACTCCTATTTTAGGAGTGTTAGCTGCAACTGGGATGATTAAAGGATTTAATGCATTATTTGTAGCGTTAGGCTGGTTAAGTATACAGTCAGGAACGTATCAAATATTAAATGCAGTAGGCGATTCGTTATTTTATTTCTTCCCGATCTTCTTAGGATACACAGCAAGTAAGAAATTCGGGGGATCACCATTCATCGGTATGGCAATTGGGGGAGCGTTAGTCTATCCGGCTTTATCCGGTTTAAAAGCAAGTGAGCCATTATATACGCTATTTGCAGGAACGATGTTTGAATCACCAATTCATATTACGTTTTTAGGGATACCAGTTATTTTAATGAACTATGCATCATCTGTTATTCCAATTATTCTCGCTGCTTATTTTGGAGCGAAAGTAGAACATTCTTTAAAGAAAGTTATTCCAGATGTTGTGAAAACATTTTTATTACCATCCTTCACATTATTAATCGTTGTACCAGTTACATTTCTCGTTATTGGTCCAATTGCGACGTGGGCAGGGCAGTTTTTAGGACAGACGACGCTTTGGGTTTATAATGCAAGCCCACTAGTAGCGGGTGCTTTACTCGGTGCTTTCTGGCAAGTACTTGTCATATTTGGCCTTCATTGGGGCGTTGTTCCGATTGGCTATAACAATTTAGCAGTAAACGGTGTTGATCCGATATTAGCACTTATATTTGCTGCTTCATTTGCTCAAATTGGTGCTGTGCTTGGCGTTTGGATGAAAACGAAAGATAAGAAATTAAAAACACTTAGCATTCCAGCTTTTATTTCAGGTATTTTCGGCGTTACAGAACCAGCGATTTATGGTATTACACTTCCTCTTAAAAAGCCGTTTATTATGAGCTGTATTGCTGGAGGAATTGGCGGCGCAATACTTGGCGTATTTGGTACACAAAGTTATATGACAGGCGGACTTGGTATATTTACGCTTCCTACATTTATTAGTCCGAAAGATGGGATTACAGCTGGATTTTGGGGAGCAATTGTTTCAATGGTTGTTTCTTTAATAGTAGGTTTTATTTTGACTTACTTATTTGGTTTTACGAAAAAGCAAACATCTACAGAAACAGCTGAAATAATTGATAAAATTGCTGCATCAAACGATGATGAAATAATCTTTAGTCCTTTCCATGGCGCCGTTATGCCGCTTCAAAACATTGATGATGCTGCATTTGCATCAGGAGCGTTAGGTGAAGGAGTTGCGATTGAGCCTTCAGAAGGAAAGTTGTTTTCACCAGTTTCAGGTACGATTTCTGCGCTGTTCCCGACGAATCATGCGGTAGGAATTACGGCGGATTCAGGTGCTGAAATTTTAATCCATATTGGGATGGATACTGTGAAATTAAATGGCGAATTTTTCTCTTCTCGTATTGAACAAGGAGTGAGAGTAGAAAAAGGGCAATTACTTATTGAGTTTAATATAGCTGAAATTCAAAAGGCGGGTTACATTGTGACAACACCAGTTGTTGTTACAAATTATGATAAATATAGCATCAAAAAAACGGAAATAGAAAAGATTCAAGCAGGAGATTCCTTACTAAAGTTAGGAGTTAAATAGTAGTTACATTTCATACAGGTTCAAACGAAGAAAGGTATTCTTTAAAACTTACAATAGCTTTCATCGTTCATTCTTATATAAAGGAGTTTTTCTATATGTCTAAAGTTAATTTTCCAAAAGGATTTTTATGGGGTGGAGCAACTGCAGCCAATCAAGTTGAAGGCGCATATGTAGAAGACGGAAAAGGATTAACGACGGTTGATCTATTACCAACTGGTGAAAATCGTTGGGATATTATGAAAGGAAATATTCATTCCTTTACACCAGTAGAAGGAGAGTTTTACCCGTCACATGAAGCGATTGATTTTTACCATCGTTATAAAGAAGATATTGCGTTGTTTGCAGAAATGGGATTTAAAGCGTTACGTGTATCGATTGCGTGGACGCGTATTTTCCCAAGTGGTGAAGATGAAAAGCCAAATGAAGCAGGATTACAGTTTTATGATAATTTGTTTGATGAACTGTTAAAGCACGGTATTGAACCAGTTGTTACGATGGCTCACTTCGATGTACCTGTTCATTTAGTAGAAAAGTATGGAAGCTGGAGAAGTAGAAAGCTTGTAAACTTCTTCGAGACGTACGCAAAAACGATCTTTAATAGATATAAAGATAAAGTGAAATATTGGATGACGTTTAATGAAATTAATATGCTTTTACATTTACCTTTCATGGGAGCAGGTCTAGCGTTTAAAGAAGGGGATAATAAAAAACAAATTCAGTATCAAGCAGCGCATCACCAACTTGTTGCAAGTGCGTTAGCTGTAAAAGCGTGTCATGAAATCATTTCAGATGCAAAAATTGGTTGTATGCTTGCTGCGGGTGCAACGTATCCGTACACATGTAATCCAGACGACGTTCTTCGTGCGATGGAACAAGATCGTGAATCATTCTTCTTCATTGATGTACAAGCAAGAGGAGCATATCCGGGATACGCAAAACGCTTCTTTAAAGATAACAATGTAACAATTGAAATGGAAAAAGAAGACGAGGAAATTTTAAAAGAGCATACAGTTGATTATATTGGCTTTAGCTACTATGCAAGCCGAGCAACAAGTACAGATCCAGAAGTGTTAAAAAGCATAACGAGCGGAAATGTATTCGGTTCTGTTGAAAATCCATACCTTGAAAAATCAGAGTGGGGATGGACGATTGATCCGAAAGGCTTCCGTATTACAGCGAACCAACTGTACGATCGTTACCAAAAACCGTTATTTGTCGTTGAAAACGGTCTCGGTGCAATCGATCAATTAAATGGTGAAGACGAAGTGAATGATGAGTACCGTATTGATTACTTGCAAAAACATATGATTGAAATGTCCGAAGCGATCCAAGATGGAGTAGATATTATCGGATATACAAGCTGGGGCCCAATTGACCTTGTAAGTGCTTCTACTGGAGAAATGAAAAAACGTTACGGATATATATACGTTGATAAAGATAACGAAGGAAAAGGTTCATTAAAAAGATCGAAGAAGAAAAGCTTCGATTGGTATAAGGAAGTAATTAAGACGAATGGTAAGAGTTTGGAATCTTAAGTATGAAAGGGAGACATCTTAATTGATGTCTTCTTTTTTTCATTGTGAATGATGGAGCTATATTTCCCTTTACACAAACATAAAGGTATAATATAGTTTAGTTAAGTGAACTAAACTAAACTATTAGATAAGATGAAAGAACGCATAATTGGAGGAAGAACGCTATGACTAGATCATATAAAGAAGTAATTAATGAAATGAATCGAGCCTACACGGAACTCTACATTTTACTATTTCAAGATTTAAAGGATGAGTTCGGTCTTACTGGGCAGCAAGAGAGCATGCTATTTCATATCAATTTAAATGAAAACACAACAGCAAATAACATTGCGAGTACGTTTAATATAACGAAAAGTGCTGTGAGCCAAGTTTTATCGAAATTGGAAAAGCAACAGATGATTTCAAAGCAAGTTAATCCGAATAATAAAAGGGAGTATTTCCTTACACTCGGTCCAAACGGTAGTAAGTATATGGAGCAATTGTCGAAGTTAGATGATGTATTAATCGAGAAATATTTCTCGAAAATTGATATCGAAGCTTTGCAGCAAATGACTGATACGTTAACGAAAATAAATAAAGTGATATTGGAAGAAAAACAGAAGGATCTTCAGTCTAATGAGTGAGAATGAAGATGAAGCAATTAGTAGAAAGGAGGGGAGGCGTGTGATGAGTTACATACCAAATATGATTACGATAGCAAATTTTGTGTGTGGACTTTTAGCTATTCACGCTGTTTTCGTTCACGATATGTATGGTGCAGTTATGTTCATTATTACAGGTATGGTATTTGATCTGTTTGATGGTATGGTCGCTCGGAAACTTGATTCTGTTTCGGAAATAGGCGGAGAGCTAGACTCATTTGCGGATTTAGTGACTTTCGGTGTGGCACCGTCTATTCTTGCATATAGTGCCTCGTTAAAAGATTTGCAGTCTATTGGGATGATATGTGCGCTCGCTTATAGTATTTGCGGAATGCTACGGCTTGCTAGATTTAACACGCAACAAAGCAAACTCCCAACATTCATCGGAATGCCCATTCCATTTGCGGCAATGTGTCTCCTCATTTTATGCCTCCTAAATAACCCAGTTTCCGTAGCGTTGGGTACATGCTTACTCGCTTATTTAATGGTGAGCAAAATCAAATTCCCCCATTTTAAAAAAGATATATCGGAAAGCTTGAAGTCCGAAAGATGGGATTAATAGGAAAGATAAGGAGCATAACATGATTCGTATGGCATTAAGGTCATTCAACATACAAATATATTGTTTGCTAGGCGTGATGTTATTCGGATGGTTGATGACACCTTTTCGAGCCCAGTTTGTAGGGGGAAGCATCGGCCTTTTAGTTAGTATGTACTGCGCCTGGATTTTAGGAAGGCGTATCGAAAAGTTCGGAAATAGCATTGTAAAAAAAGAAAAAGCACCGATGCTTGGAATGATAAATCGGTTCGCAGCCGCAATACTCGGCGCGATTATTATGTATGAAATTGAACACCGTGAGTACATGTGGACATTTGCTGCGGGAATTATGGGTGGGTATTTCTTGGTTATTATTAATTTGGGGTATTACAGTATGAGGGATGAGAAGGAATAAAGTGCTGTGTAAATCACTAATTTGGATGTGAAAACCTTCCTTTATAGAGAGCTTTTGATTACAAAGAAAAGACACCCATATAAGAGTGTCTTTTC
>NZ_WIPE01000043.1:52985-76748 GCF_009760835.1 Bacillus sp. EE-W1
CAATACAACTAGTAAAGCAAAGCCGCTGCCACAACCACTACTACAACTACCACCAAATCCCATAATAGTTCCTCCTTTAATAAGAGGGGAAAACAAGGGGTCACTCATGTATTTTAATGGATTCAACTTACTTTATGTTTTTTACACAATAATTGAGCAGGTCCTTTTGAAAATAAAGAAAAGACACCCTAAGGTGCCTTCCTCCGACTTGAACCATCTTAATTTTAATAATATTGGACTCCCGTCCGAATATTATTTTACCATGTTAAGTTGTTTTTGGAAATGTTCCATATCGATAATTGCAATAAACGTTTTAGTTTTGGAATTATGTATCTGTCTAAACGTTGAAATTAATAAAGGAACGATATACTTGAGGGTTTTTATCCCGCTTTAATGGGCAGTAAGACCCCCACCTCAAAATTTAGCGAAAGCAAAGAATTTAGGTGGGGGTCGGGCTGCCCATAAAAGTCCGATTGGTGAGGGCTGATAATCAGTGGGGGATGAAGAAAACCCCCACTGATTAAAGTTTCACTTTATGAGTGATTACAATCATACCATTAAAAAGAACCCCATAAATGATAAACCATTCCACTAACAAAAAACACTAATCCTAAAAAAAAAACAATTAAAGCAAGTACTCCATTTTGATTATGTTCCATAAAATTAGCTCCTTTTAGAATTATTTTTATATACAAAAAAGCCTTTAGTCGTAATTATGGCTAAAGGCTTTGAGCATTATACTTTTTAGTTAATAAAATCGTATAAGAAGAATTTATAATGTTTTTTATCGAATTTGGAACTGAAAATGTACTAGCTTGATAATGAAGCCTGGCTATTAGAATTGAAAAATTTTAGTTTTATTATAATTAATAGAAATGAGAGTAGTGTGAATATAAATCCGCTCCAAATAAGCTGATGAATACCTAAGTTTGAAATGAACCAGCCTCCAATAGTGGTTCCTAAAGTAATTCCGAGATTTGAGAACGAAACGAATAGACTGTTACCAAATTCAGGTGCTTCTTTAGCTTCACTTATTAACCATGTTTGACCAACAATTAATCCACCAGCATGTACGATTCCCCAAACGAATACTATAAAAATCATTGGAACAAGGTAGGAACCTAAATAATAAACCAATACGTAAACAATAGAATATAGAATAGGGAATGATATTACAGTGTTTATTATGCTTTTTTGCAGAAGACCACCAAATAAATGATTACCTAAAATCATAACTATACCAAATATGAATAGCATGATACTGATGAGAGATCCATTCATGGAAGTTACTTTTGCAAGGTACTCAGCGAAGTAGCTGTATACGGAAAACATGGCTGCAAAAAGGAATGTGACGGTTAAAATATTTAACCATAATCCTGGTTTGCCGAGTATACGAATTTGTTTGCCGAAAGACATTTTTTCTTTAACAGGCATAGAAGGAAGTAGGAGTAGTATTCCAATGAATGCAACAGTGTTAACGAATGCTCCGAATAAGAAAGCCATTTCGAGTGAAAATTGGTCTGCAAGGTAAGAGGTTAGTGGTACACCTAAAGCAAAGCCAACAGTAATTCCCATGAAAACTTTTGTAACTGCTTGACCGCTCTTTTCTGGAGGGACAAGTTTAGCAGCTGTTACAAGAGCGATTGAAAAGAAGAGTGGATGAAGCGCTGCCGGTAAAATACGAAAAATAAGCATGATTTCAAATTGTGTTGTATAAGCGTAGATTAAATTTGAAATAACAAATATGAAAATTGCTGTTAATAAAATTATTTTGCGATTAATACTAGAGACGAGCAGAATTAAAAATGGACCAGAAATAGCAACAACTAGTGCAAATATACTTACTAAAAATCCAGCTTGTGTAGTTGAAATTCCGAATTTTTCAGTGATTTGTGGTAATACGCCGACAATACCCATCTCGGTAGTAATAATTCCGAACACACCTATTGCGAGTGTCAGAATAAGTAAAGGATTTACTTTTTTCATTTATTAAACTCTCCATTCGTATCAGTATTTTGAAAGTAAATTCATTAACAAAGAAGCATTATTATAAGCATGATTGGATGCCAATATTATCAGGAGTATGTAATTCTAAATACAATAACAGATATCTAAATAACTAGATATGATATGTTAAAAAAATTTCTCCTTTCGATGTTTCTTGCTTTTATAGGCAGTGCAATTTATAAAAAAAGTAATTGGATACCTGTAAAAAAGCAGAATGTGTGAAAGCTAATAATCAATTAGTATGCTGATTAATTATTAGCTTTCATTTTATAATTCGTTTTGGACGTATTCAGAAAACTCTCGTATTGTTTTTTCATTTCGACGATAGTAGGTCCATTTTCCAATTCGGTCAGACTCTAGTAATCCTGCTTTTTTCATAGTTAATAAATAACTAGAAATAACCGATTGGGCTAAGCCAGTTTTAAGCTGGATATCTCCTACACATACGCCAACTTGAAAGTTAAGGTCTTGTTCTAGATAAGGTTTTTCATCGAAATGGTTTTCTGGATTTTTCAACCATGATAAAATTTGACATCTTGTTTCATTTGACAATGCTTTATAAATTAATAAAGGTTCCATAAGGATATTATATCTACTTTTATAGATTTGTAAATGGGTTTTAGTGATTTTAAGGGAATAAGGTGCTCTTGATCTGTACCCTTTGTAAAGGACATTCTAAAAAAGTTAGGCAACCTAAAAAAGATGATTTCTGTATGCAAGCAGGAGTCATCTTCTTTAAATTCTATTGATAGTAAGAGTGATTATAGTACGTCATATATTTCTTAATTTCATGTGTTAACTGAACAAACGATTTACATGATTTTATATATGCTTCATCGGTTAAAGTATTACGAGGATTACGGACAAAAATGATAATATTGTTAGGTTTAAGCATGTTGTTGCCTAGCTATCAATGGTGGATTCCTAAGAAGAGTAATAATAAAACCTAACTGAAGATTTAAGAAAAATTTTATGTTTACCCCACTTTTTATTTTAAAAGTTTTTCCTATCCTATAAATGAGTTACATCAAGAAGGATATTAAAAACGATAAAGTTATAGATGAAAATGTAAAGTTAGGGGATTCTACATGCATACAGGAGTTTTGATGAGTTATTTGTATACTTATTTTTTTACTATTATTTTTTGTATTGTGTTTCAAATTGGATGTTATTTTAAAGCGAAAGGAAATATATCTATTCGGCATTTTTTATGGGTATATGTTTTTCTGTTCTACCTTTCGCTAGTGTATAAGGTGACTCAAATCGCGACTGTATGGGATATAAGTAGATATGAAAAGTGGATTCGCGTCAGTCAAATTAACTTGACTCTATTTGATACGGCAGGTAGTACTACGTATCTTTTGAACATTGTACTGTTTATGCCGTTCGGTTTTTTATTACCGACTATTTGGCCACAGTTTAGAAAAATGAAAAACACCGTATGTGCGGGATTCTTTTTTTCATTGGCAATTGAGTTAAATCAATTACTAAATAATAGAATTACAGATATTGATGATTTATTTACGAATACCCTCGGGGCGATTATTGGGTATGTAATATATAGAGTTTTATTTAAAATGTTTAAAATGATATGTAAAAGAGAGGGAAAAAAGCTTGATACGAACTCTTCTTTAGTCATAAAATACGAGGCCGTTTTTTGTTTAGTGTGTTCATTTGTAGGTGCGATGTTAATTTATCATCCAGCTTTATTTGGAAGACCTGTCATCCTTTAGTGAGGTGATTATGCTCTTGTGCTATCTCGTTTATACAATGATTCTAGTATTTCTTCCAATCAGCACAAGATTCTCTCTATACGTTATTAAGCTATTCAGCAGACTGTAAGATGATCAGTAATCGTAATGATGAGATTGAAATAAAGGCTGACAGTTTCTATCCAAGTTTTTCATTTATGTATGATGCGCAAGAATTATTTATTATTGGTGGAGAAGAGAAATGGTCACATATCCATTATATAAAAGAATTTTTCCATCTTGAGCAGATTACAGATGAGCTAACTATTGATGTAAGAAAATGAGAGATGCGAAGAAATAGATGAGCAAACCCTCAAGTATAGAACGATATACTTGAGGGTTTTTATGTATGAAGAAGGCTTTTCTATTTTTCTCTAGAATGAACAGTAATGTATAATCTAATTCCTTAATGTAATAAGGAGGCAGTAAAATTTGAACAGGAAAATTTGGTTTGTATTTACTTTTTTTGCTCTTTTAGTATCTGGTTATGTTGTTGTCCAATATTTTATTATGGATGGATTTCAAACAGGACTTGTAAAAGCGAAGCTTATGTTTGGATCTAAATTAAGTGAATTCTGGTATATGATGTTATTTATACATATTACAACTAGTATAGTAGCATTAGTAATTGGTCCTTTTACATTATCGACTAAATTTAGAGGAAAGAATATCAACCGTCATCGAATAGTTGGGAGAATCTATATGGTTGGTATATTATTAGGAGGCGTTTCTGGACTATATTTATCCTTTTATGCTACGGGAGGGTTGGTAGCGAAGTTAGGTTTCGGTTTGTTATCCGTATTTTGGCTAACATCAGCATATCAAGCGTTACATAGAGTTAAGAATAAAAAAATTAAAGACCATCGGAATTGGATGGTTAGAAATTATTCTTTAACCTTTGGAGCAGTTACATTAAGAATTTGGCTACCGTTGTTTATCGTTCTATTTGGAATAGAGCGGTTTGAACTTAGCTACGCTATTATTGCTTGGTTAGCGTGGGTACCTAATTTAATTGTTGCAGAATTATTCATAAGAAAAAGACTTAATAAAGGAAAATACGAAGGAAATGAGGATTTACATTTTTAATGTAAATTTGCTGTAATATTGAGGGCAGAATTCTTCAGTAATTGAATTTTTTAATAGCTGAATTACGTACAAAAATAGGATGGCCAATGGAAGCCATCCTATTTGTATTACCAACTAGCAGTTTCCGTACTTTCTTTCAACCACTTCACCCAATCCAAATCCGCCACCTTAAGCAAACTCAGCGAAACACCTTTCATATCTAAAGAAGTCAGCAATGTACCAACCTTTGCGAACTTCACATGTAATCCTTCCAGCTCACATAAACGGCGAATGTCATTTGCGAAAATGTATTGCTCCATTAATGGAGTTGCGCCTAATCCGTTAATGAGAATAGCGAAGTTGTCGCCTTTTCTCCAGCGGTAAATGCTTTTTAATTTATTCATTAGTTCGATCGCTAATATTTCAGAAGAGGATAGTGCTTCTTTACGGTATCCTTTTTCACCATGGATACCAACGCCATAAAAGACTTCATGTTCGTTTAATGTGAATGAAGCTTTTCCTTTCACTGGATCGTTTGCAGGTGAAAGTGCGACTCCTAATGTGTGTAAGTTTTCGGTGATAGAACGGCCAAGTGTTGTTAGTTCTTTTAAAGAATGTCCGCTCTCAGCAGCCGCACCAAGTATTTTTTGAACGAAAACAGTACCAGCGACGCCGCGTCTTCTTTTATTAAACGAAGCATCATCTTCAATTGAAACGTCGTCATTTACGATGATATGATCAATTTTTCTTCCTTCTTCTTTAGCAATTTGTTCAGCCGCAATAAAGTTTGCTACGTCATCTTTAAAGTTTTTGATGATGAATAAAATACTTTTATTTTTTGGCATGAGGCGAGTTGCCGCAATAATTTGTTCCACTGTAGGCGGAGTGAAAATATTGCCGTTTACGGCCGCTGTAAGCATGCCTTTTCCTACATAACCTATATCAGCAGGTTCATGTCCGCTACCACCGCCGCTTATGATAACAACGTTTTGCGTCAGTTTTTCTATATCTTTTACATAAATGATGTTATTTGTTTCATCGTAATTTACTTTTTCGTTATGTTCAAAATAAAAGCCATGCATCATATCTTGAACAACATTTTCTACATCATTCATAATCTTTTTCATTGCTTTTGCCACCCTTTAATTACTTTGCTGATTGTTCCAGTAATAGTAGTAATTGATTGTTTATCATATTTTTCATGAGAGAAGACATAATGGAAGGATCTACTTCGCATTTGCTTTCAATCCAATCTTTTATCGTTCCAACGAAGCCGTGACTATAAAAGGAGGCAATCGTATTTTTTGTCTCATCAGAAAGGCTGAATCCACAGCTCACAGATAATTCATCAATAATCTTCATATATAAGTTTTTCGTATGCTCAAATAAATAGTGATTAAACGAGTTTTGCTCAATGACTTTAAAAGCATTTCGGTAAAATTTTTGATTTTCATAAAAGTAATCAAATAATAAATCGAAAATGTTTTCCCACGTTTCATAGTCGAGAAAGTCGATAATGTTCTCTTTCGTTTCTTCTCTATAAATCCAGCTTAATAGTTCAAATTTATCTTTAAAATGATAATAAAAAGTTTGCCTACGCATTTGACAGTGTAACATAATATCGCTCACTGATATTTTATGAAACGACTCTGTTTCCATTAAATACTTCAATGAATTCGCGATTATCTTTTTAGAAATTATAGAAGAGGTCATCTGAATCATCCCTAGAATGTTAGTAATATGAAAATCCTACCTACAAATGAGAGCGGTGTCTTTAGACAGATTGTCCATTTTGTCCGTTTACTATAAAACGCTTTCATTTTAACATGAGTAGTAAGAAGAAGATTTCAAATATATCACAATATATTAAAGGAATTGAGGGAGAATCACAATGAAAAAGATTATAAATAAACCAGAAACATTAGTAATGGAAATGTGCAACGGAATGGTTATGGCTCATCCAGAGCTTGAGCTTTTGAAAAAATATAAAGTAATTAAGAAGAAAGAAATGAACGAAAATAAAGTAACGTTAATTAGTGGCGGCGGTAGTGGTCATGAGCCAGCGCATGCAGGATTAGTCGGAAAAGGAATGTTAGATGCGGCAGTGTGCGGAGATGTGTTTGCTTCGCCTTCACAAATTCAGGTGTATCAAGCAATTAAAGAGACAGCTAGTAAAAAAGGTACGTTATTAATTATTAAAAATTACAGCGGCGATATTATGAATTTCAAAAACGGTGCGCATTTAGCGACTGAAGATGGAATTGAAGTCGACTACGTAAAAGTGGACGATGATATTGCAGTAGAAGATAGCCTGTACACAGTAGGACGCCGCGGCGTTGCGGGGGTTATTCTCGTTCATAAAATTGCCGGCGCAGCAGCGGAAGCAGGTATGGATTTAGGAGCGGTGAAAGCTGTAGCGGAAAAAGCAGCGGCTAACGTGCGTACAATCGGTTTAGCGTTAACTTCTTGTACAGTTCCAGCGAGCGGATCACCTACTTTCACACTTGCGGAAGATGAAATGGAATACGGCGTTGGTATTCACGGTGAACCAGGAATTAAGCGTGAAAAAACGATGTCAGCTGATGAATTAGCTAACCGTATGACAAATGATTTAATAAAAGATTTAGGAGTAAAAGATGGCGAGGAAATCGCACTTCTAGTTAACGGTTTTGGCGGAACACCACTACAAGAACTTTACTTATTTAACAACGCAGTGACGAGAGAATTAGCTGCTAGAAACATTAAAATTAATAGAGTATTTGTCGGAAACTATATGACGAGTATCGATATGGCTGGTATGTCTTTAACAGTAATGAAACTAGACGATGAGTTAAAAACATTACTATCGAAAGAGTGTAATACACCTGCGTTTAAAGTAGATGGACCAGTTGAAAGTGTAGAGTACGTGAATGTGCTTGAAGAGACAGAAGAGAAGGAAGTTTCCTTTGAAATAGAAACGGCGGAAGAGCACGCTGTTATAAAAGATAATGTTATTACATTAAACAACATGATTTATCTCGTTGATAAAATGAGCGACGTTATTATTAAAAATGAAGTACCGTTCTGTGAGTTAGACACGCACGCTGGTGATGGCGACTTCGGAATGAGTGTGGCAAAAGGATTTAAGCAATTAAAACGTGAGTGGCATTCTATCGTAGATCAAGAGAACGTAACAATCGGATCATTCCTTGACGGTTGTTCCATGATTATTATGGAACATTGCGGCGGCGCATCTGGTCCAATTTGGGGCGGAGCATTCCGCGCAGCTAGTAAAGCAGCTGGCGAAAAACGTGAGCTAACAGTGAAAGAATTCGGTGAAATGTTACAAGCGGCACTGAAAGGTATACAATCTATCGGTGAAAGATCATTCGGTAGAGGAGCAGTAGTTGGTGATAAAACACTTGTTGATGCACTTGCTCCATGTGTAGACTCTTGGTTAGCTAGCGCTTCAAACGAAGAAGACATGAAAACTGCCTTCGAAAAAGGAGCAGAAGCAGCGGTTAAAGGAGCAGAGTATACGAAAGAAATCGTAGCTCGTATGGGCCGCGCCGGTACAGTTGGTGAAAGAAGCTTAGGCTATCCAGATGCAGGTGCACATGCACTTGGAGTTATCTTTACGGAGATTGCGGGTAGTTTGAAATAGGAATGATGTTAGTTTGAAAGAATCCCCTTCATGGTAAGTTGTTTACTGTGGAGGGGATCTTTAATTATAACCATCATTCTTCCAGTGAAAAAATTTATTTGTTAGCCAATCTGGAAGCTGCTTCTTCAACTTCTTTATATGCATTTTGTAATACTTCAGTTGGATCTAGTACTGCTGTTCCTTGTGCACGAACTATTTGATAATCTTCAATACCTAGGAAATTAAACATTGCTTTTAAATATTTATGAGAGTATTCCACTTCTGTATACCAATCATCATTTGTATAGATTCCTCCACTTGCTTGTATAACAAGCATTCTTCTTCCATCTTTAAGTAATCCCACTGATCCAGTTTCAGTATATTTAAATGTTTCACGTGCAATCATGATATTGTCCATGTAATCTTTTAACTTTGATGGAATATTAAAGTTGTGCAAAGGTAATACGATAACATACGTATTTGCACTTTTAAATTGTTGTAAAATTTCGGACATACGCTCTGTTACTTTTTGTTCTTCATCAGTTAACTTCTGTCCATTTCCTTGCTTTTCCCATGCGCTTAAAACAGTTTTATCTATCATTGGTACTACATCATCGTATAAATTAATCTGTTCAATCGTTTCATTATTAGGAATTAATTCTTTATAAGATACTAAAAAGTGGTTAAGAACCTTAATGCTGACTGATGATGTATCATCCACTTTCGGATGTGCGTTTATGATAAGTGTTTTGTTCATTTGTATTTCCCCTTTTTAAAAGTTTTTACGTTTTAATTGCCGACTGAGTTAATCGTCGATTAACTTAGTCTTTAATATAAGCTCTGAAATTATTTTTGTCAAATGAAATACATACTATTCTAAAAGAGCCTTTTTTTATTTGACTAAAATTCTAAATGGTCCTAAGATACAATTTGATAACCCTTAAAATAAAAAGCAGGTGATTTGTATATGCAATATAGTGTTGGGGTTGAATATGCCTTGCATTGCCTAGTTTATTTAATTAATACTCCTTCCAAGGAAAGTGTTGGAATAAAAGATTTGGCAGAGTTTCAAGGACTTTCTGAAACATTTCTTTCAAAAGTTTTCGGTAAATTATCTAAAGCTGACATTGTGAATTCTGTCCCAGGTGTAAAGGGAGGATATAGGTTAGCTAAGTCTCCAGAAGATATCTCTTTTTGGGATGTAATAGAAGCCGTCGAAGGCCCAAAACCTATTTTTCAATGTAAAAATATTGTACAGAATGGTCTACTATATCGAGACGACGCTTGTAATTCTTGTGACCCTAGCAATTCTTCTTGTACAATTAACTTAGTAATGCTTGAAGCAGAAGAACACATGCGTGAGTTTCTTCGTAAAAAGACTCTTGCATGGTTAGATAAAGAACTTGATATTGTTTTACCTGAAAAGATAAGGGTAGATACTCGTGAATACTTCAAACAAAAAAACTCTAACTAAATCGCCATGACGAATTAGTTAGAGTTTTTTTGTTTTTTGACATTAATTCCATCATGTGAGTACTTCATCACAAATTCCTTCTTTAAATATCACATTTAATTAACTCATAAAGTTTCAAATTGATTAACATTGAAATTCTAAAAAATACAATTATATTTTCGTGAAAAGTAAATGAATTTATGTGTTCATATATTTTAAACATAGTGAAAATTCCCTTTGAAAAAGGAGCAGAGTACACGAAAGAAATCGTAGCTCGCATGGGCCGCGCTGGTACAGTTGGCGAAAGAAGCTTAGGCTATCCAGATGCAGGTGCACATGCACTTGGAGTTATCTTTACGGAGATTGCGGGTAGTTTGAAATAGGAGTTAGAAAGTCCCTTTGCCTTAAGGTGGAGGGACTTTTATATATTCTTCATTTGTATCTATATCAAATTTTTCAGTGCTTTTTGCTTATTTGAGACTTAGCTTTTTTGTGATTGCAGCTTATCGATTTTCCAGTGTGCTCCTAGAGGATCTAAAGAGCTTTCAATATAAAACATATATTCATCTGCGGTACTTGGTACTTCAAAAGCTATTTTCAATTCTACCGTTTCATTTGGTTTAACTTGTATATCAGAAGGGTTTTGATCAAGCACCTTTCCTTCATAGGCCTTTCCGGCTTTTTCATCTTTTAGGTTATATTTTAATTCTGATAGTCCGATCGTTTGACCTCGTACATTTTTTACAGAGACATTAACAACGACGGAATCGTTACTAGCATTTAAATATGCATTTTGAACGGCGGTCAAGTAATAGCCTCCCTTAACACTCTCACCAACTAATAAAATACCTTGTTCCAAGCGGCTCATATCTTCTTTTTCTTCAAGATTTATTAATTCTTCATTTTCATTTTTTGCGGTTGGTTCTTCTATTGGACCATTTTCAACGGCACCATCTTTTTTATCTTGTGTGCAAGCAGCCGTAACACTGGCTAATACTAGAATTAAAGTAAGCAATATGAATGATTTTCTCATAAAATTAATCTGTCTCCTTAAGTTTCTCAATTTTGTGCAACTATACATATAAGATTAACATAATGTCTCATTATTGGCTCAAAATAGGGGTTCTTTTAGATACCTTATTCTTTTTCCTTTTAATATATATCCGATTGGTTCTCACGATATTTTTTAATCTTTTAAATCATTGGCTTAGTAATACTGAGGGTTATTATAGATATATTAATCATATAATTTGTCCCTATCAAAATGAACGATTCTTGCATCTAATATATTGTAAGTATATTTTATTTTGAAAGGATGTGATTATATGGCTCATAAATCTACTGGAGTGTTTCGAGTTCCAGTTTCTGAAAATGGGATTATTCCAACTGCTCTCAACATTATGTTAAACAATGATTCACGCTGCCATACTAGTGATGTAACGGTAACTGTTAAGAGAAGTCGAAACATTTCTTTCCCGACTCAAAATGAGTTAGTTGAAATCTCTCGTACTTTTGTTTCTTTAGAACCAAACAGAACAACTAAGATTGTGTTGTTTACGCCAGAATTCCAAATAGAAGATTTTCTTGATGTCATCATTAGTGGAAATAAAGATGATGTTAAGGATGTTCTTGTATATTCTTTCTTAGCAGATTCAGCAGGTCACAATCTGCCATCTACTGTTTTTAGAAATGCAGAATACACTTTTGCTTGCTGATACCGTGATGATGTATTCTTTACTGTCATATATCTGAAGGGAAATGTTAAATAGGAGTTGATTTAACTTTTATTTGGGTTTTCCAAAGGAGTCTGCTTTAGCTAAATAAACAAGGAACCGACTAATAGTTTCCTTGTTTATTTGCATTTAACATGAAATTTCGTATCTATTATTCCGAAAACAACTTTACACAGGAACGGATTTTTCCTAGTGAAGTAGCACCTATAGATGAAAGTACTCAATATTCCAATTGTAAAGGTAAGCGAAATACTTGAATGTTACCATCATTAATTACCATCTTCATAATATGTAATTAGTATTATTTTATTCTTCAAATATCTCCGGCTTCTCCACTCTAAATGATTTCACCTGATCACATTCTAAACAAAATGTAGTTAATAGTTTGGAACGCTTCCCCACTGAAAAGAGCCTACTAGAATCATCCTCACAAACATATGCATGAAAAGCAAATCCAACTCTTCCTTCTTTAAATGTAGTAGAACCACAATTCTCGCATCGTTTATTTTTCATGCCACTAACACCTCTTTTGCTGTATTTTTAAGATAAAAGTAAAGCAACTTGGTTATACATGATGTTTTCGACAAGATGCAACATAGCCCTTTATATATTCGTAAGTAAAACAACATAATACACCTATAAATCTCTATAATAATATGATTTTTTACATATCATTTAATGTATATCGGAAAAATAAGTATTAAAAGATTGATTTTTATTATTCTGATGATTATAATAAATGGAAATCAAACAATTCTTATGTTGAGAAGTGGAGGGACGGGCCCTATGAAACTTCGGCAACCTCGTTTTAGACGAAAGGTGCCAAATCCTGCAGGTGAAAAAACACCTGAAAGATAAGAGCGGTTCACTTAGTCAAGAAGGCTACTCTTATTTCGTTAAGAGTAGCTTTTTTTATGGCTAAAAGTTAAAGGGGGAACAGGTAGTGGAGTATGGTTTTTGGTTGCCGATTTTTGGGGGATGGCTTCGAAATGTAGATGATGAATCTATGCCGCCTACGTTTGAGTACGCAAAACAAACAGCGCGAGCGGCAGAACAATTAGGTTTTTCAACAACTCTTATTGCAGAATTAAATTTAAATGATATAAAAGGTGTTTCAGCACCAAGTTTAGAGGCGTGGACAACTGCGGCAGCACTTGCAGCAGTGACGGATAGATTAGAGATTATGACAGCTGTAAGACCTGGGTTCCACAATCCAGCAGTTACAGCGAAAATGGCAGCAAATATCGATCAATTAAGTAATGGTCGTTTTACATTAAATGTAGTTTCAGCATGGTGGGAAGAAGAAGCGAGACAGTACGGCGGGGTATTTACCGCACATGATGAAAGGTATGATCGCACAGAGGAATTTGTAACAATTTTGAAGGAGCTTTGGAAAGAAGAAGAGTTTTCTTATAAAGGGAACTTTTATGAGCTTCAGCATACACATTTAAGTCCAAAACCTGTGCAGAAACAAGGCATTAAGCTTTATGCAGGTGGTGAGAGTGAGCGAGGAAAAGAGGTCATTGTAAATCACGCGGATGCATATGTAATGCACGGGGGAACAGTGGAAGAAGTATCTGTGAAAATAGAAGATATGAAGAATCGTAGAAAGAAAGTTACAGAGGAGCCATTGCAGTCATTTGGGCTTGCGGCGTACGTCATTTGTCGTGATACAGAAGAAGAGGCATTAGAAGAATGGAGACGCATAACGGATGTGAAAGACGATGCTTTAGGTTATGCGGGTTACCAAGACTTTATTAGTAAATCGCATTTGGAACAGCAAGTGAAGCTCAATGATTATTCCGTATCTAATCGCGGGTTACGTCCTAATTTAATCGGAACACCAGAACAAATTGCAGAAAGGATACTTGCTTTTGAAAAAGTGGGTGTTACGTTATTACTTTTACAATTTTCACCACAGCTTGAAGAGATGAAACGATTTTCTGAAAAAGTGATGCCATTAGTTGAAGCAAAAAGAAAGGAATTGATTACAAATGAGTAAAATTTACATATTGCATGAGAATAAGGAATGGACGAATCATTTAGTGAAAAGGTTGGAAGAACTGGAGTTACCGTATGAGGAATGGCTTTTAAATGAAGGAACACTTTCATTAGAACAAGAACCTCCAAAAGGTGTTTTTTATAGTCGCATGAGTGCCTCTTCACATACGAGAGGGCATCGATATGCACCTGAGCTGACTGAAGGGGTTCTTGCTTGGCTAGAGGGATACGGGCGCACAGTATTTAATGGGTCTCGTGCATTACGTCTTGAAGTAAGTAAATTGAATCAATATGCAGCATTAAGAAAATTTGGGATACAAGTGCCGAAAACAATTGGTGCTGTTGGCCGTGATCATATAGTAAAAGCAGCAAAGGAGTTAGGGGAAGTACCGTTCATTACAAAGCATAACCGTGCAGGTAAAGGCCTTGGTGTTCAACTATTTCATTCCATTGATGCTTTAGAACAATATTTGGATGGTCCGGCGTTTGAAGAACCGATTGATGGAATTACTTTAATCCAGCAATATATTGAAGCACCAGAACCATATATTACACGTTGTGAGTTTGTAGGTGGTCAGTTTGTATATGCAGTTAAAGTAGATACATCAGAAGGATTTGAGCTTTGTCCAGCAGATGCATGCTCTATCCAAGATGCTTTCTGCCCAGTAGGAGAAGAGAGTAAGAAAGAGTCGTCAACAAAATTTGAAATTATATCAGACTTTCAAGAGCCAATTATTGAACAATACAAAGAGTTTTTGAAAGAAAATGAAATAACTGTCGCTGGTATTGAATTTATTCGTAGTGCGGATGGAACAATTTATACGTATGATATTAATACAAATACAAACTATAATTCTGACGCAGAGTCTGTAGCGAATCAATTTGGTATGCTTGAGCTTGCTACATTCCTTGGAAGAGAATTAGAAAAACAAGTAGAGTTAATTAAATAATAGGTAAGGTTCTAGTGAGAATATTTGTTAAAGTAATCGTGGTCGTATGGCCAAGATGAAGATATCTTGATGCAGGAGCGCATGCGTTTGAAGTGATCTTTGTGGAGATTGTGAGTAGTTTGAAATAGGAGTAAGAAGATCCCCTCTAGCTTAAGCTAGAGGGGATCTTCTTATTCCTATATATATTCCAATAATTGCTTCTATTTATTGTTATAAATATTATCCTGCCTAGATTAATAAGAAGAGATGAAAAAACACGCTAAGCAAAAAATAAAATAAGCTGCCTAATATGGAAAGCTCATTTACATAATTCTCTTTATTAGCAGTAGGGCATTAATTCATTTGATGGTTTTAAAAACAAAACTTATTTCGTATATTCAGAATATAATGGAATTTTATTATAATGTATTAGAGATCTACATTGTGTGTAGTTATTGTTAATCATTCAAATAGTATTTTTTACAGTAAATCCAAGCTAAAAAAAGGGACTTAATATGTTAAATGGTTTTGGAATTCCAGGAACTATTATTACTGTTTTAACTTTAATTGGATTAGTATTTTTATTTAGAAAATTGTTTAGAAAAAATCAATAAAATAACATTTGATTTAAATAAGAAAGGAGGGGAGTTATGTTGAAACAAGGATGGAGTAAGTTTAAACGTAAGTGTAAATCCCCTAAAGACTGTTTACGAAAAGCTTTAGACTTTATTTTTAGCGAAATCATATGGGATTCTATTTTCAAAGTTTTCCTTAAACTGTTATGGGCATTTAAAGGTATAGTAAAAGGTTTGAAACGCCTAATAGATAGCATATTTACATAATTTTCGTTATTGGTAGTTAATACATCTAGAAGTCTACAAAAATATCCTCCAGTTAAGTACTCTGGAGGATATTCATATTTACATAATCATTCTTAAAAGAAGCCACACAAAATGAAACCTCTTTAGCTCCCAAAAGGCTTACTCTTATCTATTAATAACTGTACAGCGTCTTGCTCCTCTACAGATTAAACGCTCGGCTTCTCTTAATGAAATGGGAACAAGTACAGCTTCATCAACATCGTCTTCTACATCAAAAACCGCAAATGCTTCCCCACCCACGATTAAAACACAAATGAATTCTACCTCTAAATCATCATGAGACCTAGGAATACAATTAGAAATAGTACAACGTTGAATACCCCCTGCTAACAATGTTCTAGCTTCTTGCTCAGATATTCGAATAAAAACAAATTCCTCTATGGCTACATTTCCAACTTCCACTTCAATTTCTACTAGAAGAAAGAATCTGTTTCTAATTCTCACTATACAATTTGCCCCAATTGAAATAATATCTTCATTCATTCTTTTCACCTCCTTTAATACTATATAATTCATAAAGAGGTGAAATGGTGTGGACAAGCAAACAAAAAATTTGTTTTTTTGAAATGTGAGAAATCAGTTAACAACTATCATCAAAAAAACAGAAAAAACAACCTACACTACAGGAAGTTTTTTCTGTTTTTAGTCTGTATACGATATTCAAAATTAGTAAACATAACGTCTCATTATCGGTAGGGAGTGAAAAGAAGAAACCTACTTTCACAAGGGAATCTTCTTTTCTGTTCTATGGAACTATGCTTTTTTTATACATTCCTATTATGGCGAGCTTTTAGGTTTCTCGTTTATTATTGAAATACTAGAAAAATTGTATAAAATTTTGCATACTTTTAGCGTGGTTTTTTTCTGAAATGCTGGTAGTACCCCATTTATAGGTTATGAGGAATGGTGTTTTTTATACTATTATCTATTCTTGGGTTTTATAAATAGCATCTATATGAACTTATTTTTTATTAAAAATAATAGAGTTTTTCAAAAAAGATATTTCCTTTGTGGGAAAAAGTGGTCCCAAATTCTTTTAGTTAAAAGCTCATGTCTTAAATCGATTCATATTTGAGGTATGACGAATGCGAAAAATGAAAAAAACAAATCCAATCGTGATAAAAGTTTGGAACCAGATAATGAATAAGGCACATAAAGAAAAGGTACCTATATATAGGTACCTTTTCTAATAATTTTTTAGCAGAAACAACTGCATCCGATAATGATTAATAGAATAAATAATACAACTAATAAAGCAAATCCTCCAGCGAAACCGCAGCCTTCGCCGCAACTACCACCATATCCCATAACAATAGTGCCTCCTTTAGATAAGAGGGTAAAACTAGGGTTCATTCCATGGATTTTAATGGGTTCACTTTACTTTATGTTTTAAAGAATGAATGGAGCAGGTCCTTTTGAAAATAAAGAAAAGACGCCATTAGGCGCCTTCCTGTTAGGTAGATAAGACTTTAGTTTTCCAATCTAAAGAAATTTTGTATCAGTTCTTTGTGAGTATATCATAATATCTGATTGATTTATTATGCATTGTTACATACTTTTCTAACTCCTCTATTTTTCATTTGATAAAATAAAATCCTAATATTACCAAAAATTAAATAAATATTTCTACATATTCAAGATATTTACATAAATTACAAAGGTGATACATTTAAGTTGTAAGCTATAAAAACTATTAAAGGGGGATTTATTATGTTCAAGAAATTAGTAGTAGGGCTATTGGCAACTGGTATTGCATTAACAGGAGGAATTGGGGCAGCTTCAGCTGATACGCAAAAAGCTGTGAGCTCTCCGAAGCAAGCAACATGCTCAATTCCTTATGAGTATTCTAATGGTAAATTTAAAAGAACTCTTTATTACTCAAATGGAGTATATGCTAATAGTTTTAATGAAAATGTTTGTGGCGGGACGATTACGTGGTATTTAAAACATGTTCAAAATGGAGTTGCTTTTTACGAAGGTAATTTAAAATAGCAGATTTTTTGAACCTCATTTATTGAGGTTCTTTTATTTTTAGTTTTTAAACTGATTCTCCATAAAAAAAGCACTCAAAGGTTCTTTCCTCCGATTGAATATTATTTTAATATGTTAAACAATATGGGACATTGAGCAATATGATTCAATCCTATTATTAATCAACTTTATAGAAAGGTATGTTCAAGCGTTGTCATAAAGGTTAGGGTATTTATTAAATAGAAATAATTAGTGGTAATATAAAGTGTTTTTTACCTAATAAACCTTTTGAATTCTAAATATTAACTTCAAAGTAATTCATTTCATAAATTTTAATTTTTTGCTAACGCTGTTATTATTTTATATATTATTATTCCAATAAGCGTTGTGTTAATTAGTTATTTTCTGATAATATCTCTGTGTGTTCTACTCTAATAATTATAAAAAGGTGGTGTTTTCTTTATGTCAAACATGTTTCATAAAATTGGTGATGCGATTGAAAGGAGTATGTATTTTAAATCTTGTTTTTATATCTTAACAGGGGCTCTGCTTATTTATATTGGTTACATTGTAGGTAAGTGGGTGGGTTCTGTTGTGTTTTAAAGTGAAAAAATGGAATTTAATCAAGAAAAGAGAATTTTTTCAAAAGGTGTAGTAATATAAAATTTATATCGATTAAACGTAATATAATCAACTTAAGAATAATAGATATTATTGAGAATTCAGTATTAAAAAAGAAATGCCTAATTTAGCAGTATTAAGTAATGAGGAATTAAAAAACATTCATGTTCATGGTGTCTACAGCAGTTTTTTTACTGGTCACTTTACTGTGTATTACGTTATATTTTAAAACACACGATAAACGTTTTATGTATTTTGGATATGTATCATTATTTTTAACTTTTTTTGTTATTGGTACTTTTTCATAATTAAATGTCCAATGGTTTATCACAAATTAAATTAAGAAGAGCATATATAAGAGAGAAAAGGCATTCATATGAATGCCTTTTCTTTATCAATAGCCCGAGGAGAAGAGAATATACAGATTTTGATGTGGTACTTCTTGGGCAAATAGTTGTAATTCATCAGATACAGAAATAGACATACAAAAACGCCATCTTTTCCTATGATTCTACAGAAAGAATAGCGTATTTTTTATTTTGTATTTCAATAAGTTCATCTGGAATCATTTTTTAGATAATATTTTTTCTGTTAGCTCAAATATAAATAATGCTTTTTTCATGTTATTAACAACATCTTCTTGAATATACTTTATTCTTTAAATTTATCTGGTTTTTCAACTCGGAATGATTTCACCTCACCACATTCTAAACAGAATGTGGTTAATAGTTTGGATTGCTTCCCCCTTGAAAAGAACCTACTAGGTTCATCTTCACAAACATATGCATGATAAGCAGATCCAACTCTTCCTTCTTTAAATGTAGTAGAACCACAATTCTCGCATCGTTTATTTTTCATAGTACTAACACCTCTTTAGGTTGGTATTTATGTTGGCGTGTTCTCTATCTTCTTTATAATAGAAGTAAAGTAACTTGGTTATAAATGATGTTTTCGACATGATACAATATACCCCTTTATATATCCGCAAGCAAAACAACATAATATTAATACGGAAAAATATAATAATATGAGTTTTTGCATATTTCAAAAATTAGTGTACCCTTCAAAAAGTTTTAATAGTATAATATGTTTTGTCATATTCTTTTAGATTTTTCGACAAAATATAAAATAGAGAACGTATTGGGAGAAGGAATTATGTACACAAAACTATTAAAATCAATTACATCATTAACACTTATTGGTGGCGCTTTATTATATACAAATGGCAGTGATGTGAAAGCTGCTGAGGCGGGTATTTTTTCTGATGTTCCTACATCGCATTGGTCGTATCCGGCGATTAAAGATTTAGCGAGTAAAAATATTATTTCCGGTTATGGAAATGGAATATTTGGTTTTGGAGATGTTGCGACGAGAGAGCAAGTTGCAGCTTTAATTTATCGTGTGTTAGTACCGAATAAGCAAGGTGGTACGTTCAGTAATGAAGGTGCTCGTTACGTATTAAAAGATGGATCTACTTTAAATAATCCGTATCGAGATATTCGCTCAGGTTCAACATTGTTTCCAGAAGAGGTTTTAACGTTAACGAAATTAGGGGTTTTTAAAGGTGATGCAAACGGTGGATTTAGACCGAAAGACTCTGTTAGCCGCGCAGAAATGGCACAAATTCTTACAAACGCTTTCCATCTTTCTGCGAAACAAAAGCATACATTTAATGATGTTCCAAGTGGTTATTGGGGTGAAAATGCAATTAGTGCGGTGCAATCAAACGGGATTGCTTCTGGTACAGGCGAAGGGGGATTTGAGCCATATAGCACGGTAAAACGTGAACAATATGCGCAGTTTTTATATAATACTTTGAAATATAAAAAGCCTGAAGTCGCGGTGCAAGATACAGGAGATGCGGCATTATTAGCGGCATTTAAAGATGAAGTGCAAAAGCGTATTAATGCGTATGAAACGAATATTACACTTCCATATAAAACGAAAAATGGTAATCAGGAAGAAGTAATGAAGACACTTTTCAATGCCTATAAAGAAGTTGCAAGTAAAAATGAGTATACAAATTATAATAGATCGAATGTTTCATATGGAATTTCTGGATCACCTGGAAATTATACGTTTACGTTAAAGATTACATATCGTGAAACGAAAGAACAAACGGAATATGTAATGAAGCAAGCAAAGGCAATTGTTTCTTCTATTACGCAAGTTGGAATGGATGATCACGAAAAAGTGAAGGCGATTCATGATTATGTCGTAAAGCATATTTCTTATGATACGTCTTATAAAGCTTACACCGCATATGAAGCACTCGTAAATCGTTCTGCAGTTTGCCAAGGTTACGCACTATTAACCTATCAATTATTAAAAGAAGCTGGAATTGAGAATCATTTTGTAGTAGGAACTGGAGATGGTCAGCCTCATGCTTGGAACTTAGTGAAAATCGAAAACAAATGGTATCACCTTGATACAACATTCGATGATCCAATACCAGATGAACAAGGCCGCGTTACGTATTCCTATTTCAACTTATCAGATGAGCAAATCGCAAGAAATCATGAGTGGAATCGCGGGGACTATCCGCAAGCTACAACAAATTATTATAGTACATTAACAAATAAAATTGCGGCAGGTGGTACGAAAAACCCTGCATATCAGCAAATACTAAAAGATACAAAGTTAAATTATTTAGGAAATGAATACATCGCAAATAACTATAATGAATTCAAAAATAAAATGCAGCAACGTTATAACGAAAAGTCACCAAAGATTGAAATCCTTTATAAACAATCAATGGATGGCGCATTGCAAGACGTGAAAAAAGTAATTGGAGAAATCGGTTATCCGCAAGGAGCAAACCGTGTTTCTTATAAAGCTGAGCCGTATAATGCGAAAGAAGGATATTCTTTAGTGACGATTACGTTTATGTAAAAAAGCAACCTAGATTCCATGTTGGATCTAGGTTGCTTTTTTTTAACTTAATTTGACATATACAGTTGAACTGTATAAAATTAAACTATACAGTTGAACTATATAGTTTAGCTATATATTTATCGTTACATTGGAGGTCTTTATGAATAGAGATAAAAATTTACCATTAACGGAAACAACGTATTACGTTCTTTTAGCTTTATTAGAGCCAGCTCATGGATATTTAATTATGCAAAAGGTGGAGGAATTAAGTAATCAACAAGTAAAGATCGCAGCGGGTACATTGTATGGTGCGGTTGAAAATTTATTAAAACAAGGGTTAATAGAATCGGTAAAAAGTGAAGATAAACGAAGAAAAGTGTATGTCATTACGGGACGTGGGAAAGAAGTATTGCACTTAGACTTTATGAGAATGCAGCACATTATTGAGGTTACAAAAAGTTTATTACACGTATAGTTAGGGGGAAACGATGATGTGGAGATTGAAATTCTTTTTAGACTTTGAGAAAGAGGAAAAATGGTTAGAAGAGATGGCTTGGAAAGGCTATCAACTAGAAAGCAATACATTTGGTTATACATTTAGATATACAGAGCCGGAAGATGCGACGATTAGAATAGACCATAGGGTATTTAGTAGAAAAAGTGAATTTATTAATTACTGTACATTATTTGAAGATAGTGGCTGGGAGCATATAGCTGGTAATTGGTGGTCAGGTACGCACTATTTTAAAAAGGTAAATGAGGAAAGCGAAGATGACATTTTTTCAGATCAAATGTCACGAGCAGGGAAGTATAAACGTCTATCTAAAACATTTTTAGAATTAGCTATATGCTCTATTCCGATATTAATTCTATTTATGTTTAATGACACGATTCATTTAGGAGCACTTGCAAATCCGAAAGAACTATATTTTACGCCAGGACTATGGGATAAGCAAGGTGTATCATTTCTATGGTCATTCTTATTTGAAACACCATTTGCATTGATGAGAGGCTTTGCATGGTTGTTTATCCCTGCTGCAATTGTTATGTATTTAGTTTGTTCGTATAAAGCAAATCGGTTGTATGAAGAGAGAAGATGATAGAAAGTATAAATTTTATTGGTATGTTACACCGGCTTAGCATGTGGTTTTACCTTTAATTAATAGCTTGTTCTCTTATTAATCGCTGCATGGATTACCAAAATATCTAATACAGAAGACCGGCATACATAAACTATTGTATTTCTCAATAAACAAAACAATTTAATTTGGTAAAATAATAGTTGGATGTCCAATACATATTATTAAAATTAAGATGGTTCAAGTCAGAGAAAGGCACCTTAGGGTGTCTTTTTCTTTTTTCTAAATGACAGTTTTGGCTTAAAGAAGATAAATTTTCAATGGATGATTCCCATGAATATATAAATAAAGTTTATCCATATATTTGTAGAAAGGAGGAATTAAAATGAAGAGAGATGATAATAAGGTTGGTCATTTTACATCTGAAAAAGGAAAAGAAGACTTTCAAATTGCCTACGATGAATCAATGGCACTTCTTCCAACACCTAACGATATGAAAGATATAGAAACTACATATGGCACAATTCGTACGTATTACTTTACTAAAGAGGAAAATAAACAGAAGGAACCGATACTCTTACTCCCTGGACGTGGTGCATCTACTCCAATGTGGGTACCGAATTTAGAAGGGTTAAGGGAGAAAAGGCCTGTTTACACAATCGATTTACTTGGTGAACCTGGAATGAGCGTGCAAACGAAGGTGATTGAAAACCAAAAACAACAAGCAGAATGGTTAAATGAAGTAATTGAAGGATTAGGTTTAAAAAAAGTGCATATCGTGGGTGTCTCTATTGGAGGTTGGACAGCAATGAATTTGGCCAGATATAACCCTAAGCATATTGCTACGGCTAGTTTATTGGACCCAGTCTTTGTATTTGCACAAATATCCATAAAGATGATTCTGGCATCTATTCCAGCTTCCGTTCCTATTGTACCTAAGTTTTTAAGAGAAAAGATGTTAAGCTATGTTTCTGGAGGAGCAGAAACAAATGATGATGAGCCAATCGCTAAGTTAATCGAGTCGGGCATGCGTAACTATAAATTGAAAACACCAGCGCCTGATTTATTTAGTAAAGAAGACTTAAAAAATATCAATGTTCCAGTGCTTGCCTTAATGGCTGAAAAAAGTACAATGCACAATTCGGTAAAAGCAGTCGAAACTGGAAAAAAATACGTTAAAGATATAGATATAGTGAACTGGAAAAATGCATCTCACGCAATTAATGGTGAGTTCTCTAACGAAGTTAATGCCAGAATCCTTGATTTTGTAGAAAAACATTCTACTGATAAATAAGTTGAAAGTGGGAAATATGTTGTAATGACAATTTTACTTCTTCTATTTTCATGAATATGTATAATTACATAAAAAATCAAGGGAAAAGAGAGTATACTTTGATATTGTGTAATAAAGATAAGGCCCGCCTACGGAAATAGGTGGGCTTTTTTTACATATGAAGAAAAGACACTCACATGAGTGTCTTTTCGATAGTTTTTTAGCAGAAGCAAGCAGCTCCAACGATGATTAATAAAATAAACAATACAACTAATAAAGCAAATCCTCCGGCGAAGCCACAGCCGCCACAACTACCACCAAAGCCCATAATAGTTCCTCCTTTTAATAGGAGAGGAAAACCAAGAGTTCACTCATGTGTTTTAACGGATTCAATTTACTTTATGCTTTTACAAATGAATGGAGCAGGTCCTTTCCAAAATAGATTTATTTATCCCGCTTTAATGGGCAGTAAGCCCCCCACCTCAAAATTCAGCGAAAGCAAA
>NZ_WIPE01000043.1:76758-89988 GCF_009760835.1 Bacillus sp. EE-W1
TTAGAAAGAGTTCAAGGGCAAAATAGGAGAATCTATATTATTCTTTAAGAAGGAATAAATAAAAAATAAAAAATAAAATATCCAAAAATACAGATAGAAATCCGCTTTTATACCTTTCATTAAAATAATACTAGCATTATATATTATAAGGAATACTTGTCCTTAATTGTAAATGAAAGGGGGGAATTGATATGAGTTATGGCTATGGTCATCCTCCTGGAAAATGTCATAAACATCACAATGAAACTTTGTCAACGGGTGTATTACGTAGACATTCCGCTACGTTGTTTCTTACTGTGGAAGCTATGAATGTTGATCCAGATGATACTCATACAGTAACTGTTGAAATGTTTGATTGGTCATCGGGTTCTCCGGTATTGTTACCATTAGTAGACCCTTCAACACAAACATTGGCACCTAATCGATATGTTACTTTTCGTTCAGCAGCTCTTCCTCCAGGAGTTTTTGCTTATGAAGTAAGAATCATTCGTTCGAAAGATAGAGATGTTGTTACGAATGTTTTTGGTCTTAGTGCAATAGTATTTAACCCACAAGAAGGAAATAATGTTTTACAACATGATTTAGCAAAATTAGATCTTAAATAGATTTTATAAAAGTTTATTTATTGGACAAGATTAAAAAAGAGTAGGATTACATCCTACTCTTTTTTAACATCAATTATATTAAAATTTTAAAAGAAATCCTTCATCATTTTCACATCTTTAATATTCACTGTCACACCTTCAACCTTATCTTTCTTCTCATCTTTAGCAATCGTAATTTGCTCCTTATTATCAACCCACACAAGAAACTCTTCTTTTGCGTCATCTTTATATGTAACGGTGATAGTAGAATGCGCAGATTCTGGCTTTTTCGATCTAGTGTAATTGCTTTAGGAGTTCCGCTTTGAACTGCTGAAACGATAGAGTATATCATTTCTTCGTTGTCTGTTTGAGATTTAGAAGTAGTGTTATCGGTTGTCCGAAGTATTTCGATATCTGTAATATTTGCGGAGTTTAATTGAAAGGTATTTTGTGTATGTTCTTGCTTAGCTTGTGGAGCGTTGTCTGTAGCTGAGGTACTTGCACAGCCTATTAAAGTGAAAGATAGAGCGGTTAGAGCGCATATAGATATGATTTTTTTCATAGTATCCCTCCTTATGATTAATTATAAAAATTTTCTGTTATTTAAGGTAGTTATTGTAAGTAGATTTATTCTACTAGTTTTAGGATAGAAAAAATTCATATAACTTTTTTCATATTTTATGTTTAACATTTCGAAAATGGGTGTACTACATATAATATAACAAATAATTCATTTTAAAGGAGGAAGTTAAAGATGGAAACGAAGTATAGTAAACCTTTTGTATATGAATTTATTACGGAGAAAGAGGTCATGAATGCGGCGAATGATCTAGTGAAGAAAGGGATAGACCAAAAAGATATTTACGTATTAACACATGAGAAAGAGAGGACAGATAGAATTGCAGACAATGCAGACGTGAATACAATTGGGATAAAAGAGGAAGGACTTGGGACAAGCATTATTAACGTCTTTCAAAACACGGGAGATCAGTTAAGAAATAAGATGCAAGAGTTAGGGCTTAATGAGGAAGAAGCGAACTTCTACGAAGAAAAGCTGGATGAAGGAAAAATTTTGTTATTCGTTAAGGATTTAGAAAGAGTCGGTGAATGGTTACAAGAAAGAAGATGCATGTATTCTATTTAAAGTTGTATCCTGTAAATCTATAAATCTATTACGAAAAGGAGATTGTAAATATGAGTGAGAACGGGCTAAAGGAACAAGTTAAAGGTAAAGTTGAAAAGAAAAAAGGACAAGTAAAAGAAGGAATTGGTGAAGTTACAGATGATAGAGAGTTAAAAAATGAAGGGAAGTGGGAAAAGACGAAGGGAACGATAAAAGAAAAAGTCGGAAAAGTGAAACAAAAGATAAGTGATGAATTGGATAATAAAGAATAATATATGTTCATCAAGCTTTGGTTACATACCAAAGCTTGATGAATCCAATATAAAACGAATATAGGAGGTTTAATTGTGGGACTTATTATTACGTGTATTGTAGGTGGACTTATTGGTGCGTTAGCTGGAATGATTACGGGAAAAGACTTTCCTTTAGGTATAGTTGGTAATGTGATTGCCGGATTAATCGGATCTTGGGTAGGTAGTGCGTTATTTGGACATTGGGGTCCTGAATGGGGAGGCATCTTTATTCTTCCAGCGTTACTAGGTGCAATCGTCTTTATTTTAATCGTTACATTCTTTTCTAGAATGCTGCGGAAAGCGTAAGTATAATAATGAATAGTAATCTTAAGTTTGTTATATGCGACTATAAGGTTAATAAGCTCGTAAAAATACATAAAAAAAGCATCCAATTAAACTAATTTGGATGCTTTTTTTATGTAATCTGCATAGGAAAGAGTGGAGGATGAAGAACCCCCACTCATTAAAATTACACTTTCTATTATGTATTAAACCATCGTTACTTTTTCACAATTATTTATTTTTACGACCTGCCTTGGTTCTATATGAGATAAGTCTTCGCTATTACCGATATCCACTACAATTGTATTCGTTAGTATGTTAATAATGGAACCAATTAATTTTGTAGCATGATCGTGTCGATAAGAAAATTGAACAAAATCTCCCTTTTTAAAGTTGTGCTCTTCCATAGATAGATCCCCCTAAAAATAATGTTTATACATTATACATACACAAAATTATAAGTTTTAAACATTTATCATTACGATTTAAGTGTTAAGCCGAGAAAGGTGTAGAAAATTTATTTATAATGAAAATAAAAAAATATGTTTAAAATTAATTTTTATGGGTAATTAAATAGTAAGAGTTTGAGATAAGGGGGCGGAAATGATGAATTTGGCAGTAAATATTTTGCAAAATGATTTAGGTTATACAGTACAACTTAATGGTGAAATTGATGCATATACGGCATCAGATTTAAAAAATAAGATGATGCCTATTGCAAGCGAAAAAGAGGTTCATATTGTAGTAGATTTTACTGAGGTAGAGTATATGGATAGTACAGGTTTAGGCGTGTTTATAGCTCTATTAAAAGCAATTAAGAAAAATGATGGAAAGCTAGAGTTTATTGGTGTATCTAAAAGACTAAAAAGATTATTCGATATTACAGGACTAACAGAAATATTAAATTTGAATTCCGATTTTGAAAAAGTAGAAAGAAGGTGACTAGGGATGATGGAGAGATTTGAAAAGATAGAAATGAAAATTCCTGCAAAGGCAGAATATGTGGCTATTATTCGTTTAACAATGGCTGGTGTTGCGAATCGAATGGGCTTTGCTTATGACGATATAGAAGATATGAAAATTGCTATTAGTGAAGCATGTACAAATATTGTACAACATGCATACAAAGAAGACGTTGGAGAAATTGCAATTGTCTTTGGGCTATATGAAGATCGATTAGAAATTATGGTTGCTGATAATGGGATTAGCTTTGATTTTAGCACCTTAAAAGAGAAAGTTGGTCCGTATGATATTAGTAAACCAGTAGAACATTTGCCGGAAAATGGTTTAGGTTTATATTTAATCAATACGTTAATGGATGATATACAAATTATGCATGATGAGGGCATGACAGTTTTAATGACAAAATATATACAAAGAGAGCAGGTGGAGAATGATGGAAATCCAATCTCAACCTACAAATCTTGCTAAAGAAGACGTTATTAAACTAATTGCAGACTTCCAACAAAACCAATGTGATGAAGCACAGGAAAGATTAGTTCATCACTATAAAAATCTCGTACATTCCATTGCATATCGCTATTCAAAAGGTGGGCCGATGCATGAGGATATTATACAAGTAGGAATGTTAGGGCTCTTAGGCGCAATAAGAAGGTATGATTACTCGATAGGGAATGCTTTTGAGCCGTTTGCAATACCTACGATAGTAGGCGAAATAAAGAAGTATTTACGTGATAAAACTTGGGGTATTCATGTTCCAAGGCGAATTAAAGATTTAGGTGGGAAGATTAAACTTGCGATAGAGGAGCTAACAGATCAACTGCAACGTTCACCGAAGATTATAGAGATTGCGGATCATTTAGAACTATCCGAAGAGGAAGTGCTAGAAATTATGGATGCGAAAAATAATTATCGAGTATCTTCCTTAGACGATGTAGTTGAAAATTCATCTGATGGCAGTTCGGTAGCGAGAATTGAATCTGTAGGTGAAGTAGAGCAAGGATATGAAGAGACAGAAAGGCGTCTCGTTTTAAAGGATATTTTTAACGTATTAAATGATACGGAAAAGAGTGTTATTCATTATATATTTGAAGAGAATTTAAATCAAAAGGATACAGGGGAACGGTTAGGTATTTCACAAATGCACGTTTCTCGTATTAAAAGGCAAGCGATAAGTAAATTGAAGCAAGCAGCGTTTTTAGATACATAAAAATTTTACAGAATTATGTTTAAAACATGAGAAAAGGGGTAGTTATTAAGTATAGGAGGAGATAGAAAAATGTCACACGATGTGAAAGAACTAATCGAAGGATTGAATGAAGATTTAGCAGGAGAATACTCGGCACTTATTATGTATAACCATAATGCAGCTACAGTTTCTGGTATATATAGACAAGTGTTAAAACCTTTCTTTGAATCTGAAATTAGTGATGAACAAGGACATGCCCTATATTTAGCGGAGAAAATTAAGACGTTAGGTGGTACACCTACTACGATCCCTTTACCAGTGAAACAAGTAGAAGATGTTAGAGAAATGTTAGAAGAAGCTAGGAAGTCAGAATATGAAACAATTAAGCGTTATGAAACGAGAAAAGAACAGGCCGCGAAATTAAATATGACAGAGTTAGTTGTCAAGTTAGAAGATATGATTGCAGATGAAACAAATCATATGGAAGAGTTAGATCGTCTTTTAAGTGATAAAGCAATGGTGTTAAATTAATTTATAGAGTGAAAGAACAAACTCTCATTTCTAGGGGGTTTGTTCTTTTGCTGTATAAAAAATATGTTTGAGTAGGAAATTTTCATTTTGTAACTGAGTATGTAATACTAGAAAAATAGAAAATGATCATAGATTTACATTTTATATAAGAAAGGGGGAAATAACTTGTGTCCATTTTAATTGTCGATGATAATCCGGTTAACATCTTTGTAATTGAAAAAATTTTAAAACAAGCCGGATATCAGGATCTTGTATCGCTTAATTCTGCACAAGAGCTTTTCGAATACATTCAATTTGGAAAAGATTCTTCCAGGCATAATGAAATTGATTTAATACTATTAGATATTATGATGCCTGAAATTGACGGACTTGAAGTTTGTAGGCGATTACAAAAAGAGGAGAAGTTTAAAGATATTCCTATTATTTTTGTAACAGCTTTAGAAGATGCGAATAAATTAGCTGAAGCGCTTGATATAGGCGCAATGGATTATATTACGAAACCGATAAATAAAGTTGAATTGTTAGCGCGTATGCGTGTAGCATTACGCTTGAAATCGGAATTAAATTGGCATAAAGAACAAGAAGAAAACCTTCGTAATGAATTGGATTTAGCTACACAAGTACAAAGAAACTTATTAAGTAGCCCATTAAGAGAAGATCATATAAAAATTGAAGCAAGCTATTTACCTTCATTCAAACTAGCTGGAGATATGTATTATTGGTATAAAATCGATGAAAACCGCTACGGTATTATATTATTAGATGTGATGGGACATGGTATATCTGCTTCATTAGTTTGTATGTTTATTTCGTCTGTATTACGTGAAACGATTAAATCTTTAATCGATCCAGAACTTGTCATTAAAGACTTAAATAAATATATGACTCTTTTACATAATGAGAATGACGATATTCCATATTATTTTACAGCGATATATTTAGTAGTGGATACAGAAAAGAGAACGATTGAATATGTAAATGCAGGACATCCTTCTGGATACGTTTTAGTTGATGAAACAAATATGGTTGAACTGAATCGCGGGAGTTGTGCGGTAGGATTTTTTGATGAAATAAAAGTTGAAAAGAAAGTTATACCTTTTGAGAAGAACGCTCAAATATTATTATTTACAGATGGTGTGCTTGAAGCAATTGCAAATGATGAATTTGAGTCTGAAGAGAAATTACGTGCTTTTACAGAAAGAAAATGGGGAGATTTAGAAGAAGAGATAGAAGGGTTTTATAAGGAAGAACAGAAGAAAGAACAATCAGATGATATGTGCCTCATTATGATACAAACGAATGCGAAATAAAAAGCGTATGAAATCCAAACAAAGGATTTCATACGCTTTTTATTGTATTTTTTGATAGATTTGTTCGTTCGGATTAAATTGGATATAATGCGGCATTATATTTGAAAAACGAAGAGTTTCTTTATTTCCTAAACATAGGAATCCATTGTGGCCTAAACTTTCATAAAATAGTTGCTGTACTTGGTTTTGAAGTTTACCTGTAAAATAAATTAAAACGTTACGGCAAAGTATAATATGAAATTCGTTAAAAGATTGATCAGTTACTAAATTATGTTGCGCAAAGATAATGTTTTGTAACAGTGATGGATTAAAATAAGCAAAACGATTATCTGTTGAATAGTAGTTAGAAAATGCTTGTGTACCGCCAGCTTGTAAATAGTTTTTCGTATAAGTTTGCATTTTATTTAACGGAAGGATAGCTTGTTTTGCTTTTTCTAACACATTTGTATTCATATCTGTTGCGTAAATAACAGCTTTTTCACTTAATCCTTCTTCGTGAAGTAAGATGGACATTGATAATACTTCTTCACCAGTTGCGCATCCAGCATGCCAAATTCTAATTTCAGGATACTTTTTTAATTCAGGAATGACATGCTCTCTTAGCGCTTTAAAAAAGTTAGGGTTACGGAACATTTCAGTTACATTAATGGAGAAATCATTTAATACCTGTTCTAAAAACCCTTCCTCATGAATTACTTTTTCAATTAACTTTGAAATGGTTGGGATATTAGAGATCTGCATTCTATTACAAATTCTTCTATAAATAGATGTACGAGCATATTGGCGGAAATCGAAGCCAGATAGTTTAAATACCGCTTCCAATAGTAATTCAATTTCTAAGTTCGTGCGCTTATCCATATCGACGGATGGATCAAAATTATAATACTTATTTTCCACTTAAATTAAACCTCACTTATTTTATTAACCATACACTCATTACTGAATAGAGTTGATGTAAATTTAATGGTTTACTTATATAATCTGAAGCGCCAGCAGATAAACATTTTTCCTTATCATTTGGCATTGCTTTCGCAGTTAATGCGATAATAGGTATTTCATGTAACCTTAAGTTCATTCGGATATGTTCCATTGTTTCATAACCATCCATATTCGGCATCATAATATCCATTAAAATAAGGTCAATATTTGTATTTTTTTTTAGTATGTCTAAACACTCTATGCCGTTTTGTGCAGTAATAATGTTGGCATGCTGTTTTTTTAATGCATTTTGTAATGCAAATATATTTCGGTGATCATCATCGACAATTAAAATGGTTTTCTCTTGGAAGACGTTATTTGTTTCTGGTGTCACGATAGTTTCCTCAACAACTTCAGCAGGAATAACATCTTCTATCGTTGCTGCAACTTCTAAATTGGATACTTGTATATCAGTTAATCCATTTGGAAGGTTAGGAATATATACAGTGAAAGTACTGCCTTCTCCTACATGACTCTCTAACGTAATCCAACCACCTAACAGTCTAGCAAATTCTTTACAAATAGATAACCCTAAGCCTGTACCACCATATTTCCGAATCGTTGCGCCATCTGCCTGTTGAAAGGCTTCGAAAATAAGTTGATGCTGTTCTTTAGCGATACCAATACCAGTATCTTTTACCGAAATTTTCATCCAATCATTACTGATAGACTGCATTTCATGACTTAAATTGGCTGTTTCTATTGAATCGAAATGTAAAGAAACGAATCCTTTTTCCGTAAATTTAAATGCATTGGATAATAAGTTTTTAATAATTTGTTCAATCCGTTTTGCATCTGTATAAAACAAATCAGGAATAATATCACTGTCTTCAATAGTAAATTCGACATTTTTTTGTGCAGCTATATGTAAAAAGTTTTGATGCATATTTGCTGCCATATCACTTATGTTCGTTGCTTCAAAAATGATGTCTAGTTTGCCGGCTTCTACTTTAGATAAATCTAGTATGTCATTAATTAGAGTAAGTAAATCTTTCCCTGATGAATGAATAACAGTTGCTAATTCAATTTCATCATCGGATAAATGATTATCATGATTTTCTTTTAACATTTCAGATAATAGTAAAATACTATTTAATGGTGTGCGTAATTCATGTGACATATTTGCTAGAAATTCAGATTTGTATTTTGAGCTACGTAATAACTCACTTGCTTTTTCTTCTAATTCTGATTTAGTGATTTGTAAGTCAGCTGTCTTTTGCTCCGCCTCTTCCGTTCTAGACTCTAGTTGTTCATTCGTTGTTCTTAATTCTTCGGCTTGCATTTGTAGTTCTTCAGCTTGTGTTTGCAATTCTTCTGATTGAACTTGCAACTCTTCTGTCATTGCTTGTGATTCATGTAAAAGAGTTTGAATTCGCATACGTCCCATAATACTATGGATCGTTAAACCTAGGTTATCAACAGTTTGTTGAATTAAATCTTGATGTAAATCTGAAATATCAGTTACACTTACTAACTCCATTACTGCAATCACTTCATCTTCAAATAAGATAGGGATAACTAGTAGGTTTTGAGGGCGTATTTCTAATAAGCCGCTAGTGACATAACGAAATTCTTCTGGTATTTCTCTAAGAATAAAGCTTTGCTTTTCTAAAGCACATTGCCCAATTAAACCTTCACCCATTTTAATGGATTGCTTCCCAACATCAGAACCCTGATCGGCGAAAGAAGCTTTCTTCACATAGTAGACAGTGTCTTCAATTTCTTCACGTACATAAAATGCACCGCAAGAAGTTTGCGTTTTTTGTATCATTCCACTAAGAATTTTGTTCCCTAACATCTCAATAGAAGATACACCTTGATACATTAAAATTAATTCTGCAAGCTCGGTTTGCAACCACTCTCTTTTCGATATTTCGTCTAGTAGATGGTTCGTTGTATGAGCCAAATCTTTTATCTCATCATGAGTGTTTACATGAATTCTTTCCGTAATTTTTTCTTTAGAAGAAATGGATTTAATAGCTTGAATTACATTTTTAATCGTTTTTGTAATGGAATTCGAAATATAGAGTGAAACGATAATAGAAATACAAGAAAGTAAGAACAACAAACTGTATAACCAAAGCTCTAATTTATTATTTTCCGTATCTAATTGTGCAGCTCTTTTCTTCGTTAGTTGCTCCTCTACACTACGGAAGTTAGTTACCTGCGATTGTAGTGACTGAATTTGAGTCGTATCGATTGCTTGTACGTTATTACGATTGCTATTTGTAATAAGTGGGTGAATCTCTTTATTAATCCAACTAGTAATGTTTTCATTAATCTGTTTTAACTTTTCTTGCTGAGAGGGGTTATCCTCTAATAGAGCAAAAAGATCTTGATAATGTTTTTCGTAATCCTTTTCCGCAGCGTTAAGGGATTGAACGTAATTTGCATCATTAGAAGTGATAAATCCTTTCGCTTTATTTTCAATTGTTAGCAATTCTTTCTCCACTTGATTCGTTAAATTAAGAACTTTAAAATCGTGATCAATAATAAAATTACGAGATTTTTGTAAACTGGAAATCTCATTGTTTAGCATAATGAAAGAAATAAGTAAGAACAAAATGATAACTAAATAACCAGCCATAATTTTGTAGCGAATACTAAATCTTGCTTTCGAGTTCATTAAAAATTCCTACCTTCAAGGTTATTAACAATTTTCAATTGTACAGAATAAAAAACGTAATATATATTATATCAGTTTTCGTAAGGCCAAACTAGAAATCCCCCTATTGTATTAGGGGGTCTCTTTTTGAATTGAGGAAATCATTTTGAAATATAAAAACATATATGAAAAGTAACAATCGAGGGAATAGGGGGGATAACAAAATTTTTAAGAAGGAAAGAGTGTTCTTAAAGCTTTTTTTGCATCTATTCCTTCAAAGATAAATAATACAAGTTCTTTCTTTTTGACAGTAAGGAAAAAGGATACTAATGTGCTTATGTTTTTAATGGAAGTAAGTGTTCCGTGTTTACCTATAAATAAAGTTGTTTGAAATGTTGTCATTAAAGCATAAAAATGATGAATCTGCGTTATTGTAGGTGTTTCATTATAAAGAATAGTAGTAGATTGGATTGCATTCATCGAAATATTCCTTTCCATATAGTAAGCATAACAATATAAACATACCCGTTTTAAAAAATGTTAAACATATAAATAAGAAAAAATATAATTATAGTTTTTTATGTTTAGAAAGGGTTACGAAGGGTATACATAAACTACAAAGAGATTGACTGAAGATGAATTGTAAGATTTCTAGTCTATAAAAATATACTTTTACTTTAAATAAAAAGGAGTCTGGTATATATGAATGAACTGATGATTGATATTACATTTGATTTAATTTACTTGTTAAGTAGTTCGCTTGTAATGCTTTTACTATTCGCTTTTTTCATAAATGGTTATGTTAATAAGAAGATTAGTGTATACAGAAATGAAGAAAGATAAAGATACATTATATAAAACTTTAGGAGGTTAATAGTTATGAATGTAGATAGAAAAATAGTAGGTGTTTTTAGAACAATTGATGATGCGGCATGTGTTATTAATGAATTAAGTGATAAAGGATACTCAGCTGATAACATTTCAGCTATTGCGAAGGATCAAAAGGAAATTGAACATCTGGAAGAGAAATCGGGTGAAAAAGTGAATCATGAAACTGCACATAAAGCGGATATCTTTTCAGCAACAGGGCTTGTGGCAGGAGGAGTAGCAGGCGGACTCGGTGGTTTATTAACAGGTCTTGGTGTACTTGCCGTATCTGGAATGGGTCCAATCGTAGCGGCAGGACCTATCGCAGCAGCTATTGGGGGAGCCGGTATTGGCGGAGGAGCTGGAAGTTTAATAGGAGCATTTATCGGATTAGGCATTCCTGAGGAACATGCTAAGAAATATGAAGAATACATTCACGATGGAAATATATTAATTTTAGTAGATGCAAAATTAGATGATAAGTTAGAAATCTATGAAATATTTGATAAGCACAATGCGTATAACTCTGATTTCTTTAAATAATATGTACGTCACATATTTAAACATAATGAATATCGTTTTTTGATCTTACAACTTTGGCGCGACCGAGGAGTCGTATGACTATAAGAGAGGAAGGGCTTATAGTAAAAGATCAAGTCCTATTATGATATTGAGAAAGGAAGAGGTGTCTTTTCGTGATTGTAAAAATATTAAAGGATAGTAGTAATAGCTTCCTTTGTACAGTGCAAAATAAAAATGGAGAGAAGTATGTAAAGAAATGGTTTCATAAACAGGGAAACAAGGAAGAATTAGGACGACCAACTTTCAAAGAAGTAGAAAAGGACTGGAGAGAAAATAGAGAATCGTTTATGTATCCAAATGTGAAAGCGTTTTATTAAACATAATAGGCGCTTTATTCTTACAAAATTGTCACACTCCTGTAAGGTAATTCAATAGATTCGTTGCGTGTTCCATGTCATAATAAAGACATAAGAAAGCTTATTCAAACTACAACTTATTAGGAGAGTGTCAGTCATGATTGTAACAACAACGTCTGGAATTCAAGGTAAAGAAATTATTGAGTATATTGATATTGTAAATGGTGAAGCTATTATGGGTGCAAACATTGTCCGCGATTTATTCGCTTCTGTTCGTGATGTTGTCGGTGGTCGTGCTGGTTCTTACGAAAGCAAGCTAAAAGAAGCTCGTGATATCGCAATGGATGAAATGAAAGAACTTGCAAAACAAAAAGGTGCGAACGCTATCGTTGGTGTTGACGTAGATTATGAGGTTGTTCGTGATGGAATGTTAATGGTTGCTGTAAGTGGTACAGCTGTACGTATATAAGTAAATAAAAAACAGGCTCACCCCTTGAAGCTCATGCTTTGAGGGGGTTTTTTTGTTTCATGATTAAAGTTAAAATAAAGAAGAGTTGATAGCGTATTGTAAGTACAAAAAATAAGCAAAACGTTATTGTAAAAAATGCTAGGATTGCTCCTAGCATTTCGTGAGGGGGTATTACACGGGAATTTAGATAATAAGCAGACGTACCTGCTTATTTCAAATGTAGTATATATTGTTTTCAAGGAGAAAAGTAAGAAATACAACAATCTTTATATATGTTTAACGAGAGTGTTAACTTTATGATAAATAATAAAATTGTTATTTGAGGTAAAGGGAGAAATAATGGTATGAATAACTTTAGAGGGTGTATAGTTTATAGAAATAAACGATTGAGTATGTAAAGAGTTGTATTACATAAAATTTATAATGAATAGAGGGGGTTATATTATGTTTTGGTTAGGATGTTTTTTAGGATATATTGTAGGTTCAGTTATTACATGTGCTCTACTTTACTATGGGTATAGATCCAATGAAAATAAAAAAGCGGATATACAAAAGAGGGAGGAGAGGAAAATCAATAAAAAAGGTGTATAGGATGTGAAAGGTAAGGTGATAGCATTGATGCAAAAATAAAGGACAGTACATATTGTATATGACGACTATGTACTGTCCTGATTATTCTTTTTGGATTATGAAAAATTATCTCCTGTCTTACTATAAATTTCATAGGCGAAATAACCAAATAAATAGCCTATTCCGGCCCCTAAACTAAATGAAAGCAGGGAGAATTCCGGGAAAAACATACCGAAAATCAAACCAATCATATAGCCAACAAGCATTCCCATAGGTATGAGACTATCTAATAAATTTTGAGCTTTTTGGGATTTTTTCTTACCTAATTTTCCGTTCTTATATTTATGTTCCAATCTTTTTATTACAAATACTACAATTCCACCAACTATTACAACAGGCGCGATTGCCGAAATGAACCACATGTGAAAATCTCCTTTCACCTTTTAATATAATTGTACCAAAAAATTACAATTATAGACTACTAAACGTACTATCTAGTCTATTTAAAAGGTCAATGCAAAAGACTTCTTCTTTTGCATTTAATAACTCGTCAAAAACACTTTCCGATACGATAAACTTAACTAAATCTAT
>NZ_WIPE01000151.1:0-2942 GCF_009760835.1 Bacillus sp. EE-W1
GAGCAAAATCAACAAAACATGGCTTCACCAATTGATTTAAGTCAACAAGAACCTAATGAACTTTTTGAACAAATGCATTATGTTAAGTTACATGCTAAACATCAAAAACAAAAAACATTCTATCAACTACAACAATCGGTTCATCAAACAGTAGAAATGTTAGTTGATGTGGAACAAATGGTTCATCACACAGCAGAAATGTTAGAAAATGTAGAACAAGCACTTCTGTCAATCAATACGTTAAATCAAGTTACTCAACAAGTTAAAGAGTCACAAAAGATGTTGCAATAGTATTTACCTAGTCCCAATCGAGAACATTTAATCAACAGAATTTTAATAACTAATCTTACCAATAGTAAGAATATTCCCCTTTTATAGGACAATTCTTTCCTAGATGAAGTCTAAATCACTTATATTGCCGATGATATATATTATCATCGGCACAGATTGTAAACAAAAGAATTCCGAACAAGTCTTTTCAAGTGACCCCATAAGTTAGACAGATTATTTTATTAGGCAGCTTGTTAGGCATGAACTCTGTATTGTACTGGGATCATGCCTTTTAAATTGGCCCGGATCGTATGTGAATATAAGTATTTTATATATTTTTCTAGTTCTTGTTTAAAGTGTCCTACACTTTACATTCTTAAATAAATAAATTCCGATATGCCAAAGGATTTTTCCATAACTGCGTTATCGTTGTATCTATCGAGTCTAGTATGCATTACGGCGTGTTTTCTGGTGAACTATAATAACATTGAATATAGATATCCATAGGAAGGCTATCTGTGCTACAGCTACCTACTTAGGAAATTATTACGAAGGGATGATAAATTATGCAATCGCAAAATACAGAATATCGTAAGGGTATGAACTATGGTATGGGAGTCAATATCCTTAATGGTGAAGTTGCTGGAAAAGGAGTAGTGGTCGGGAACATAACCGAACCTACGGGGGCAGGTGGAATGGGCGCAAATTATGAATTTACTTTAATCAATTCCTATGAAGAACTTTACGATTCCCTTGGCATTTCCATTGCGGTTAGTGGCCATTATGGATTATTTAGTACAGAAGGTAAATTTCAATTTGCTAATGAAACCAAATTTAATACCCAATCCACTTTCTTATTAGTACATGCCGTTCTTGAAAATGCCTTTACTCAATGTGAAGATGCAGTACTTGAAGAACCTGCTGTCAAGCTACTTGAACAAGGTAAAAATGAAATATTCCGTGAACGATATGGTGATGGTTTTATTCGAGGAATGGGTACGGGGGGGGAGAATATTTTGCAATTATGGAAATAAAATCATCAAGCAAAGCAAAAAACCAGGAAATAGGAGTCTCCATTAAATGAGCATATGAGGCTCTTGTTGGAGGGATTGAAGCAGAGGTGGATGTAAATCGTAAAATTGCCGAGAAAAAAGAACAATGCGAAACTAACATCGTTCACTATCAAAGGGGTGGCAAAGGAGAAGGAATCGCTGCAGCTATCTCGCCTGAACAAGTAACAAATAGATTAAAAAATTTTGCAACAATTATTCAGGAAAACCCCGTTCCTTACTCTGTTCAAATAGCTAGCTATAAGTTATTAGATAATTATCCAGAAGGTCCAAATAAGTATGATATTGAAAATCAAAAACAAGTTCTAGAAAATTCAGCTAGGTTACGCCTAAAGTTACTCACTGCTCTGAATGATGTCCAATATGTACAATTAAATCCTGACTTTTTCGAAAATCCTCTTCCTGAACCTACTGTTTTAAACCAGTGGAGTGAACATTTATCAGGACAGTTAGCCCAACTAACTAAAGAAGCCTCAGCTTGTGCAAGTAACCCTGTGAGTGATAACTGTAAATTCTTTAGTCTTAACTTACCTGAAGGGTTTAAAATTCCTAAAAGAAAAGAGAATATGCAAGAACCGCAACCTCAAGTGGAAATGGTAAAAATCCGCGACGGTTTAATTGGACATCCCCTTAAGGTAGCTGAGGCTCTGCTCCGACAATCAGGATTAACACCCATTTCGCGCCCTGGTGAAAGGAGGAAATCAGCTATAAATCAAAAATACGTCTCAAATATAGAACCTGCCCCCGGAGTTGTTGTTCCAAAGGGATCAACTGTAACCATAACCTACACTGAAGAGTATTGTGAGGGGGAATGTAGTAGACCTATTAGACGCCTTGGAAAAAGACATACTTAATCCAAGGATGGTCCTTTTATAAAATCTGGGGTCTCATAGATGTAACTGAGTATCCCGATTAATCTTGGAAACACACTGACATCTTCGATTTTTCATTTGATTGATAAAACCATGATATCCTAATTGAGGGAATGAACATAGTCCCGATAATCGATGAAATAACCCTGCATATTATTCGTAAACTGGTAAAACCATAAAACGAAAATATTTTTTTATAATATTAAGGAGGAAAAAATGAACGATAAACTATATAGTGGAATTGTAGAAAATGGTCTGTTTAATATTGTGCAAAAAAAACCTGTTGATTGTAACCAAGTGAGATTGACCAAAATTCCTATGCAAGCAGCACAAACTCCAGAAAGTGCTCAAATTGAACTTTCCAATTATGAAGGAAAAAACATTCAGGTTAGTGGAAGATTAAGTGGTTGTTGGATTTTCTCCGCTGAGGTCAAATAATGGAGTAGGATTTTGAGTTTAATCTTTAAGTAATTGATTTTTATTTCATTTTCTTAAAGTAATGGGCGATTCTGGCTCACTGGTTGTGGATAAATATAATCCCAATGCGGTAAAATAGCTATGTCTACTATCGCGATTATCTCGTGCACGAGTTACAATTGTTTGTATTTTGTTATTTCCTGTTGCAGAATCCTTAAGCTATTAAGGATTCCTTTTTTGTATCTATAATCCAAAAATAAAAAGATAAGACCCGGGAACAGGATCTTATCTTTAGCACAAGAAGAAAACAAAA
>NZ_WIPE01000087.1:0-6311 GCF_009760835.1 Bacillus sp. EE-W1
TATCAGCGATTTTTGAAATATATCGACTTACCGACAAAAACGCCAATAATAAAAAGGCTGCCCCAACAGACTTCTGGAACAACCTCCTCTTTTTATGCTTCTATACTCGTTTTCCGCTCTATTTTTTCTACAATATGCCCTTCCTCATTCCACTTTACTGCACGGTAATACGCGTCATGATAAAACGTAAACCAAGCATCGTTTTCAGCGCCGTACTTCATCCACTTTTGCTTATTTTCAATTGATGTCATTGGATAATCATCGTATGCCATTACCCATAGTACATTTTGATGGGCGTGCGTCGGCAATAGGTCTGCTAAATGAAGCATCGTTTCACCTTTGCTTTCTAAAGCAATAACTGCATGTCCATCACTATGACCACCTGTATGCGCCATTTTTATTTCATCCGTAATTTCTATTTCTTGCTGGAATGTAACAACTTGATCTACAATCGGCTCCCAATTTTCCTTCCAATATGTATTGCGCGACCGGATATTTGGGTTCCTCATTTCATTCCATTCTGTTTCGCTTACGTAAACTTTCGCATTCGGAAACGATGGTACAAGGTGATCACCTTCCCATTTCGTTAAACCAGATGCATGATCAAAATGCAGGTGTGTCATTAAGACGTACTGAATATCTTCAGGTTTTAAATCTAGTTTTTCTAATGATTTATAAACCGCTGACTCTTCTGTTACACCTTGATTTCGCTTCATCTTCTCATTCAATTTACCGTTTCCTATTCCGGAATCAATGAGCATATTACCGTCTTTCGTTTGCAAAAGTAACGGATCTGTTCGTAAATAAATATGATTTGTATCATTATGTTTATATTTACGTGACCAAAGCACTTTCGGTACAACACCAAACATTGCTCCCCCATCTAAATGTGTGTTCCCGCCTTTTAGCCACGTCACTTTTATATCTCCAATTTGTAACTGTTCCATTTTTCATCCCCCTTTCCTTTCAATATTAACATAAAATTCCGATTATTTTAGTTACAAAAAAAACCTATGCATTACTGCATAGGCTCTGTGCGATATTTTGCTTCAACTCGGTAAATACGATGACCTTTACTTGAGAATTTCTCTTCGTATTCTGTCATAATGTTTCCTTCATAATCACTATTATGAAGATCTAGGCTCAGGTAAGTTAATAACATACCATACTCAGCCATACTCATTAGAGAGTATTCAAATAAACCTTGGTTATCTGTTTTGAAATGAATTTCTCCGCCTTCTACTAACACTTCTTCATAATTGCGTAAAAATGTTTTATACGTTAGACGACGCTTCGTATGACGATTCTTCGGCCATGGGTCTGAGAAGTTTAAATAAACGCGGTCAATCTCACCTTTTGCAAAGAAAACTGTTAAATCTTCAGCATCTTTATTAATTAACTTTAAGTTCGGTACTTCTTCTTCAATTAATTTATCAAGTGCATCTACAACAACACTTGTGAATTTTTCAATTCCAATATAATTAATATGTGGGTTTGCTTTTGCCATATCGTACATAAAGCGGCCACGACCTGTACCTACTTCAATATGAATTGGTTGCTCATTTCCAAATACTTCTTTCCAGTTACCAGCGCGCTCCTCTGGGTTTCCAATTACGATATGTGAATACTCATTAATTCGATCCATTGCATATGGTTTATGTCTTAAACGCATAGATGTCTCCCTCTCTTTACATAGCTATTTTAAAGGAATAATTCCTTCTCTCTGTTTTAATCAATCTCCCAAACAAAAAACCAAGTACGTACGAGCACTCGGTCCGTTTCTTTCAAGTATAAGATGTACCATTTTGATAAAAACTACATACAGCATTAAACATTCCATGACGAAACAGCTTTTTCTCGTACATTTGAAGAGAAAAACAATCGAAAGGATGATCCGTTCATGCCAATTAATCAACAACATCAATTAGAAGTGCTGAAAGATATTTTAGTCAATCACCAAAGTGATTGTTGCGGGACAGTTTCTGAATGCGAGCAATTAGAGCGTCTCATTCAATCGTTACTCGCAAACGATAGTATAAGTAGTGACGCTAAAGCAATGCTAAACGATGTATATTCTTATAGTCAATCGGGTAAATCTTCCTCTAATTTGGACAACCACATTTCCAATAATCAAGAACAACTTACTCAGTGGATTGCTGGAATGGACAATTTTTCTTAAGTATTACTCTGAAGCAAGTAGTTGCTGTAAATATTGATGCCAATATTCAGCTTCTGCTTGCTGTTTTTTTGTTGTGTGCCATTGCATAGACAAAATCGTTTGTGCTATTACATACCATCTCATACGCCTAAGCAGCGATTCATCCATTTCAATATCATAATATTTGAGCCACTCGCTCCATTCGTGGCGCGGAATGTACCAATATAATAACATACCGAGGTCTAGAGCTGGGTCAGCAATTACAGCTCCATCCCAATCAATTAAAAACAACTCATCTTCATCCGACAATAGCCAGTTGTTATGGTTCACATCACAATGGCATACAACGAATTCATTGTATTCAATATCTTTTAATGAATCCATTAAATATTGAAGGCCTTGCTGAATTGTTTCATCATCCCTTATATCTCCTCTTAAAACAAGTTGCAGTTGTTGTAATAACTCTTGTGCGTGAAGCGGTTGCTTCCCAAGTCTTTGAATCATCTGTACAAGCGCTTTAGAGGAGTGTATTTTCTTCAAAAGTTTCGCAACACGTTCTAGTTTCATATCCTCTGGCTCTAGCTTCTGTCCCGGAAGCCATTTTTGAGCAGAAATTACATCACCGTTCGTTACCCTTCTTGTCCAAAGTAATTTTGGAACAATTCCTTCTGCTGACAATACCGCTAAAAAGGGCGATGTATTCCGCTTTAAAAATAACTTCTGTTGTCCGTTTTGCGCAATATACGCATCGCCCGTTACTCCACCAGCCGGTACAAGACTCCACTCTTTTCCTAATAATTGTTCCAACCATTCCATATTCATTACCCGTTAACAAATCCTTATCTTTTATAGTTATGAAAAGAAAAACCGCAACATTTCTACACATGTTGTGGATTCATATATTTTACTGTAAATGAAAAGAAAACTTGGCATAAGCCAAAAACTCTCTATTTTATTTTACAAAACCAGTCATAGAATGACAACTTATCAAAATCGTCACCTTTGTCAATTCTACATTTATTACATTCTCATCGTCAAGTAGCGATTTGTCACATTATCGTCAATATATACGTGCTAATTGGAGCCAGCTGAAGTTCCTTTCCTCTAAATGAAGAAATTGGCTCTATTTTCGCTTGCTTTTCGTTTACTAACACATGCCACGTTTCTTCTTTCGGAAGTTGCACCGTTTTAGCTTCTAAACCGCTATTAAATAAAACTACAATCTCTTTCCACAGTCCAAACGATTCTGCATGCCCTAGGTGATATGCAAGTACTTCTGGAGAGGTTTGCAAAAAAGTCATGTGCTTTTTTATAAGGTCTGCGTTTTGTAATCGGAATGCTCCGTGCTCTTTACGAATCGCAATTAAACCTTTTATATAGTTAACGGTCTCTATCTCGTTCTCTTTTTGATCCCAATCTAATTGATTAATTTCATCATTTGCATTATAACTATTTTCATTTCCTTGCTTCGTACGATAAAACTCTTGCCCAGCATGTAAGAAAGGAATACCTTGCGAAAGAATCACCATTGCGCTCGCTAGAAGGTGACGTTTTTTCAAAATCTCTTCTGGCTCTTCATTACTGCGCATTAGTTTATCCCACATCGTCATATTGTCATGACATTCTACATAGTTAATGCTTTGCACAGGCTCTAGAAACAGACCTGTTTCTTTCATACTCAAAAGACTTCCCGATGCTATATACTGCAAATGATTACAGTCTACATGCCCACCAAATGCAAAACCACGTTTATTTATATGAAAGGTACTCCCTTTTATCCCATCACGAAATTGATCATTAAATTGCGCAATATGCGGCATTTTCTTTGCATTATTTAACGTTGCTTTTTCCTCTAGAGGAAGTGGTGTTTGTAGCTCCCACCCTTCTCCTAATAACAATGCATCTCGCTTTATGTTTCGCACTTCTTTTTCTATTATATTCATTGTATCGACATCTAAAATTCCCATTAAGTCGAATCGGAATCCATCAACATTGTATTCAGTAAGCCAATATAAAATAGACTCTACAATGAATTTCCTCATCATTTTCCGTTCAGATGCTATATCATTCCCGACTCCCGTCCCATTAGAAGGCATGCCATCTTCACCATGACGAAAATAATATCCTGGGACAAGCTTTTCAAATGATGATAGCTCTCTTTCATACACATGATTATATACAACATCTACAATCACTCTAATACCGTGCTCATGAAATGTTTCAATCAGTTGCTTACACTCTACTATCCTGTTATACGGATCAGAGAGGTCTGTAGCATAATATCCCGTTGGCGCATTGTAATATAATGGATTGTAACCCCAATTATATGCAGCGGAAGGATTCGCCTCATCTACACCACCGAAACAATATAAAGGCAATAATTCAACATGTGTAACACCCAAATCTTTTATATGAGACAAGCCTGTTAACGTCCCATTCCGCCCTGTTGTTCCTTCTTCCATTAACCCCTTATATGTTCCTTTTCTACTCACTCCGCTGCCCTGATGAATAGTAGCATCACGAATATGCAGTTCATACAATATGGCATCTGTCATTGCCTGTAATGGTGGTAATTGCTCTCGTCTTGTTACATTTGTCTTTTCCAAATCGATAACAACGCCGTACGTCCCATTTACAGTCACTGACTTTGCGTAAGGATCCACAGCTTCATTCCATATTAAATTAATACAAACAAGAAATGTATACTTTGCTCCGGCTAAATCGCCTTGTAATGTATGAGTCCAAACCCCATTTTCTCCTCTATGCATTTCATGATCGGTATATTCTTTATCACTTTTATAAATCCTTACTTTCGCAAGCCTCGCAGTTGGAGCCCATACTTTAAATGTCGTTGCTTCTTTTTGATACACGGCTCCTAAATCTGTACCTTCGTAATAATACTTTTCATCGAAAATCGCTGTTCTTATGACAGCACCTATTTGTAAATCTGTTTCTTCATTCCGTTCATCTCGTACTGTATAATACTTCCCCACATCTAGCGGCTCTTCTATAAAGCACTCATACTTCGTTGCATCCGGAAGCGCAATTGTATGAGAAATCGGTAAATCTTTCACATTACTTCCTTCTTGCAAACGAAATGTCCGGCTTGTTCCATACGCGTGTGGGAGCAAAATTGTAATTTTATTCATTTCATCTAAATAGGCATCAAATGGACGTTTTACTTTCAACATAAAAAAATCACCATCATTCTTAAAGTTAAAATAAAGTGAAACTTTAATCAGCGGGAAAGCTTTACCCCACTGATTATTAGCCTTCACCAATTGGCCTTTATGGGCAGTTGATCTCCCACCTAACTTCTTTGCTTGATCCTAATTTTGAGGTAGGAGTCTTACTGCCCGTAAATAGAGGGATGAAACGAGCTGCAAATGATAAGACTTTTCTTATCATTGAAGCCCTATACAGTAACTCATTATTCTCTATAGTATATTCACCTGTATAAAAAACGTTTTCATACATTCTATTTTTGTAATTTTATTTCAGCAATCGCTTTATACTTCGGTGTCTCCTTCACGTGAGATTCGTATAAAGTAATCGTATCCGCTTGAAATGATATTTCAGGTACTTCCTTTATATGTTCTAAATCAAACTTCTCTTCTCCTACCCATTTACGAGCAATAGTAATATGCGGATGATACGGGCGCGCTTCTAAAGAAAATCCATTCCCTTCACACATAGCGTGCACTTGCTTTTGTAATTGAAGCAAATCGTAATTCTCACTTACCTTCGACCAAAAAATACGCGGCCTATCTTCCATACCGAACGTAGAAAATCCTTGTAATGTGAACGCTAGTTCTTGCGTTTCTGTAAGGGTTTGTAATCCATTCTTTATTCCTTCTAATTGTTCCTCTGTTGCACTACCTAAAAATGAAAGGGTAATATGGTAGTCTTCTTTATGTACCCATGAACGAAATGGTAATTCCTCCTGCATTTCCTCTTTATAGTTAGACAGCACTTCTTTTATATGATTCGGTAACGTAATCGCGACAAAATAATGCGGCTCCATGTACATCTTCTCCTTCTTTCTATTGTTGCTTTTCTTTCTTATCTCATTCAATTAAATAGAATCAAACTTCCCTACAAGTCTAACCAAGTTAGGGTCGCGTTAATAAAGTGAAACTTTAATCAGTGGGGG
>NZ_WIPE01000035.1:0-17996 GCF_009760835.1 Bacillus sp. EE-W1
GTGAAAGAAGTATTAGATGTAAAAGGATTAGCATGTCCAATGCCAATTGTGAAAACAAAGAAGGCGATGGAAGCATTACAATCGGGGGAAGTGTTAGAAGTACACTTAACAGATAAAGGTGCGATTAAAGATATTCCAGCATGGTCACAAAAAGGCGGTCATGAAGTGTTAAAACACACGGAAGAATCTGGTGAATTAAAATTCTGGATCAAGAAAGCATAGCAGTTCAATAACAAGTGGAAGATTACATCCTCTGCTTATTATTGAAAGTAAAGAGGATAATCATATATGTTTTATATAGTTATATCTCTACTAGTATGGATGCTAGGAATTTTAGTAAAACGTTACATTCCGGTTTTAAACGTTGCATATATTTCGTTAGAACAAGTAAGGGAAATGGAAAGTGTTGTTGTAGATGTACGCAATTATACAGAGAGTCACAGTGATAACACTTCTAGAATTATGTGTATACCGTATGCGTATTTAAAACGGTATTATCATGAAATACCAAATAAGCCTTTGCATCTTATTGTTCATAATAAAGTGGATCGGAATTTAAGTGTTCGTTTTTTAAGAAAGGGTTCCATATTCAAAGCTATAGTATATATTTGGACGGGAAAAAAGCACAAAAGGAGTTTAAATAGTTTTATGGATGTAAAGACAATATTAAATGTAATCTTAATTGTACTTGTATCGTGGTTTATTATTTCTCGCTTCTTACCAGTTAGAGGAGTAAAAAATATTTCAGGAAAAGATTTAAAACGGATGATGGGGCAAAAGAATAAACAATTTATCGATGTACGTACAGTAGGTGAGTATAGAGGGAATCATATGAAAGGGTTTCAGAATATCCCATTAAATGAGTTAGCTAGTAAAGCAAATCAATTAGATAAAAATAAGGAAGTAATCGTTATTTGTCAGAGCGGGATGAGAAGTAAGCAAGCAGCAAAGGTATTAAAGAAATTAGGATTTCAGCACGTTATCAATGTTTCAGGCGGTATGAATGGTTTGTGAGGAGGAACTTTAAAATGAAAGAAATGACAGTAAAAGAATTAGAAGAAAAATTGTTACGTAAAGAAGCAGTCAATATCGTAGACGTACGTGAAGTAGAAGAAGTTGCCGAGGGGAAAATCCCAGAAGCATGTAATATTCCACTAGGGCTATTAGAGTTTCGTATGCATGAGTTGGATAAAAAGAAAGAATATATTATCGTTTGTCGTTCTGGCGGAAGAAGTGCACGAGCAGTTCAGTTTTTAGAAGGTTACGGTTTTCGAGTGGTTAATATGGTAGGTGGTATGTTAGCTTGGGAAGGTAAAGTAGAATAGAGCGAACATAAACGATTTTTTGTGAATTTTTAAATACCCCTATAGGTAATTCGGAGGAGAAAAAACATGGAACAGAAGAAAACAACAATCGTTTTATTTAGCGGAGATTATGATAAAGCAATGGCTGCTTATATTATTGCAAATGGTGCAGCGGCGTATGATCAAGAGGTAATTATTTTTCATACTTTTTGGGGATTAAATGCTTTAAGGAAAGATGAGCATGTGAAGGTGAAGAAAACTTTCATCGAAAAAGTATTTGGAAAGATGATGCCGCGTGGTGCTGACAAGATGGGATTATCAAAAATGAATTTTGCAGGTATGGGACCAAAGATGATTAAAGGTATTATGAAAAAACATAATGCGATGCCTTTACCAGATTTAATCGATTTGGCGAAAGAACAGGGGATTAAACTTGTCGCTTGTCAAATGACAGTAGATTTATTAGGGTTAAAAGAGGAAGAGATTATGGAAGGGGTAGAGTTTGCAGGAGTAGGAGCTTATTTAGCAGATGCTTCGGATGGGAATGTAAACTTATTCATTTAATTCATCTTCTTTCTAGAAGGGAGGGGATGTAAGATGAGCTTAGTCGTATTACTTTTTATAATTGGGTTTATAGGATCGTTTATATCAGGAATGGTTGGAATTGGCGGTGCGATCATTAATTATCCGATGATCTTATACATTCCGGTATTGCTAGGATTTACTGGTTATACATCTCATGAAGTGAGTGGTATTACAGCGGTTCAAGTATTCTTTGCAACTTTTGCAGGGGCATGGGCCTATCGGAAAAGTAATGATATGGATAAAACGCTAGTTGTGTATATGGGAGCTAGTATATTAATAGGAAGTTTCATAGGGAGTTTTGGTGCTAACGTATTAGCGGAACATACGGTCAATGTTGTTTATGCAGCGTTAGCAACAATAGCTGCTATTATGATGTTCGTACCGAAACGAAATAATGGTGATGAAGTAAAATATAATAAATGGTTAGCAAGTTTGTTAGCATTTATTGTAGGAGGCGCATCAGGTATTATAGGTGCTGGAGGTTCGTTCCTGTTAGTTCCGATTATGCTAGTTATTTTAAAATTGCCGTTACGTACAACAATAGCAACATCTATCGCTATTACGTTTATTTCCTCAGTAGGGATTACGACTGGAAAAGTGATAACTGGGCAAGTAGTTGTAATTCCAGCTCTTATTATCGCGATTGCAAGTATCTTTGCTGCGCCGCTTGGAGCACGAGTCGGGAAAAAGATCAATCAAAAAGCATTGCAATATATGTTATCGATTTTGATTGTAGGTACAGCTATTAAGATGTGGATTGATATGATATTGAAATAAAAGGATGGTGCTGCTTGCAGCTCATCCTTTTATTTATGCCGCTATTTGAAGGTAGTAAACGCCCGATTGGTGCAGGCTGATTTATGCCCAAATAACTTTCATTAAGTTTTTATATTCGTCATTTGCTAATTTATATAGCATTCTCGTATGTTCAAAGACAAGTGCTGGATTAAAGTTTGGTTCTGAGAATGCAAGCGATGCTGAAATATCAATTGCATTTTGCTTGTTTAATGTGAATTTTGCAAATCGATAAGATGTGTTTAATTCATTGATAACATGCAAAATATCATTTGTTGATGTTGCATCAGGTACGTGAGCAACATTGAAGCAGTATATATCCACAGTAGGATGTTCGTTTTGGAAAGCAGCGATAAGTTGAATTTTTGCGCCAGCTTCTGTTTCTAAGCCTACTGAAAAATGAACAGAACCATCATTTTCATCTATATTTTCTTCCATGTATATATCGTTGGATTTTAAGTAGTCTTTAAAATCTGAGATGTTATGTTTTACTGCAGCTTTCATATGTATGAGCCCCCTGATAATTGGAATAGATTGCTACTATTTATTATAATTTAAAAATATTAAAAAAGATAGTTAGAAAGTTCTGATTTTTGATTTAGAAGAAATAAAAAGAAGCAGTACTCTACCTCCATAGAGAACTGCTTCTTTTTTATTCATTGTCGTTAGACGATGTTTCTGTATCTTCACTGCTATTTTTATTCTTATTTTTCACTTCATTGTTACTTGATTCGCGTTCACTTGAATTTTCAGACTTAGATTCTTTTGTTTTCTCTGTGCTTGTTTTCTTCGAATCAGAGTCTGTTTTTGTATATGCAGGTAATCCAAGGTGAGCGCGAAGCCCGTTTGTTACATTTGCTAATTCTTTTTTATCTGGATTGTAGTAATATGTTCGGCCGCCGCCAGCAGATTTGCTACATGTATCGTCACCTTTTTCCATATAGCAGTCTTCACCTTGAATTTGTAATTTCTCAATTTCCGAATCCGATCCGTACTTATAGAATGAAAGCATATCATCGAATGTTAAGTTCGTAACGAATTGGCCGTTAATATCATCAATGATGTTACCAACTTTTGTTACAGATCCAACGCTTGTTAGTTTCTTTAAAATAGCTTCAATAACGAGCTGTTGGCGTTGTCCACGCATTGCATCACTATCGATGTGGCGCGTTCTAGCAAGGGCAAGAGCTTCTTCACTATTTAGCTTTTGAACACCTTTCTTCAGGTGAATCGCATCAGCAGTATCATTACTATCTTGTTCAGTAAATTCAACTGGTACATCGACTTCAATACCACCTAAATCGTCGACAATTTTCATAAATGACTTGAAGTTAAACTTTACAAAGTAATCAACGGGAACATTCATTAATTTTTCAACTGCATCAATGCTTGCTTGGGGTCCACCATCTTTTCCGTTTTTAGTAGAACCGTATGCATGAGCGTGTGTAATTTTATCTTTTTTCTTTTCCACTGGGATATAAGTATATGTATCTCGTGGAATACTTAATAGTTTTACAGTTTTGCTATCTTTATTAAACGTTGCAAGTAGTAGTGCATCCGTTCTTATAGCTTCTCCATATTCTTTCCCGCGGACATCGCTTTCATCAACACCCATGATTAAGACGGAGACGTTATTTGTGATAGGTTTTACAGCTTTATCACGTAAATCAGATTTATCACCGCGCGCTAAATCGTGTGCGGCATTTCGAACAGCAGAAGATGCTTTATTTACTAAAAACCAAGTATAACCGCCACCTATTATTAAAAAGAATAGAATAACGCTTATAATAATTTTTGTTTTTTTCCTACTTTTTTTCGGTTTACTGCCTGTATTTTCTTGCAAAGATGGGTTTTGCTCCATTTCCTGTACTCCTTCATTTGGATTGAAATACGACACTCACATCCACTTATTATAATGAAATTTGACGAAAAAAGACATTACAAATCATTTACATTTCGTAAAAATTCAATATATTTATAAAAAGTCAGATTTTCTATATTTTATTTTTCAGATGTAGAATAAGTATAAGTTGTTTTAGTGGAAATGAAAACATGTATTGTGAGAAAGTGATAGAGAAGTAAGATTTGTTGAAATATAGCCAAGAAGAAATGAGTAGGTTTACTTCTTTCTTCTATATAATAAAGAAGAAATTTACGGATAAAGGAGAGAGCATAATGAATCATACATCATTCCGAGCAATCGTTGTGAACGAAACAGAAAGTAAGCAGTTTGTAAGAAACGTTGTAGAGAGAGAAGTAAGTAGTTTACCTGAGGGAGACGTATTAATACAGGTTCATTATTCTTCATTAAATTATAAAGATGCTCTTTCAGCCACGGGTAATAAAGGTGTTACGAGAACATATCCTCATACGCCAGGGATTGATGCAGCGGGAGTGGTTGTGAGTAGTGCAGATGAAACCATTAAGGTAGGAGACCAAGTTATTGTAACGGGATATGATTTAGGTATGAATACTTCTGGTGGTTTCGGAGAATATATTCGCGTGCCAGCATCTTGGATCACCCCTTTACCAGAGGGAATGTCATTAAAGGAAAGTATGATGTACGGGACAGCAGGTTTTACAGCTGCTTTATCAGTATATAAGCTTATTGGAGCAGGCATAACGCCTAGTATGGGAGATGTTTTAGTAACGGGTGCCACAGGCGGCGTAGGGAGTGTAGCTGTTAGTATTTTAAGTAAGCTAGGATTTAACGTAGTAGGAGCGACAGGGAAAATGGAAGAGGAAGAGATGCTACTACGTCTGGGAGCGAAACAAGTGATTCATCGTACGGAGTTGAATGATGAATCAGGAAGACCAATGTTAAAAGGGATATACGCCGGGGTTATCGATACTGTAGGTGGACATACGCTAGAAACCGCTTTAAAAACGGTAAAGTATGGTGGTTGTGTAACGACGTGCGGTAATGTGGCAGGACAAGAATTGCAAACAACGGTATATCCGTTTATTTTGCGAGGCATAAGCCTTTTAGGAATCGACTCTGTGCAATGCCCAGTGGATGTGAGAAGAGATGTGTGGACGCTTTTAGCAAGTGAATGGGAAAATAAAGAGCTACTATCTTATACAGAAGAATGTACATTAGAAGAGTTAGATGAAAAGTTTACACTTATATTGCAAGGAAAGTTAAAAGGAAGAACTGTTGTAAATATGAAATAAGAAAAGAGACGCTTACATTAGCGTCTCTTTCTTATTATAATGATTGTTTTAAATTGACTTTACCTTGTTCACCTAAAACACCATCAGCAATATTTACAGCGTGATCACCGATACGTTCTAAGTTGCTTACCATATCAACGTAGATGATACTTGCATCACCTGAACAGCTACGTTCGTTTAGGCGTAATACGTGACGTTTACGAAGAACACGTTCCATTTGGTCAATTTTACGTTCTTTTGCAATAACCGTTTGAGCTAGTTCAGTGTCGAAGTTAGTTAAAGCATTGATTGCATCTTGTAATGTTGAAATTGTTAACTCAAGCATTTCATTTAGTTCAGCTAGTGCTTCGTCTGATAGTGAAACACGGTTTGAAATTTGGAAATCTACAAGTTCTACAAGGTTTTCTACATGATCACCGACACGTTCAATATCTCCAACGACACCTGCTAGAACTGAATGCTTTTCGGAGTCTGTTGGTGAAAGTGGTTTTTCTGATAGTAAGACTAAATACTCGATAATTTTTTTATCTAAATTGTTAATAGCTCCTTCTAATTGAGTAGCCATATCAGCATGTTTTTTATCTTGTGTGTTTAAAAATTGATTTGCTTCTTTTAGTCCATCTAATGAAAACTCAGCCATACGGATAATTTCTTTTTGAGCTTCTGTTAAAGCAATGGCTGGAGATTGTTCAATAAAGATTGGATTTAAATGTTGCGGTTTGAAGTTAATAGATGAATCTTCACCACGGATGATTTTTGTTACAATCCAGGCTAATACTGCAATGAATGGGAACTGAATGATTGTATTCGTTACGTTAAACGTTCCGTGTGCAAATGCAATTGTCATTTCTGGATTTAAGTTTAATGACGTTTGGAAATACTGAATTAAACTTGTAAAAGGTACTAATAAAATCGTAAAGATGATTGTACCAACGATATTAAAGATAACGTGAACTAATGCAGCACGTCTTGCGGCAATTGAAGTACCGATTGCTGCTAATACTGCTGTAATTGTCGTACCGATGTTATCACCGAACAATACAGGAAGCGAAGCTTTTAAATCGATTGCGCCTTGACCGAATAGTTCTTGTAAAATACCGATTGTTGCGCTTGAACTTTGTACAATTAAAGTGAAAACTGTACCGACCACAATACCTAAAATTGGATTATCACTCATGCTAATCATTAATTCTTGGAATGATTCTAAAGAGCGAAGAGGCTTCATACCTGTGCTCATTAATTCTAAACCGAAGAATAACATACCAAAACCGAATATAACTTGTCCGAAAGAATGTACTTTTTTATTTTTAAAGAAGAATAGTAAGATAGCTCCAACTGCCATAATTGGAAGTGCGTATTCTCCGATTTTAATTCCGATAATAAATGCAGTAACTGTCGTTCCGATGTTTGCACCCATTATAACACCGATTGCTTGTCTTAATGTCATAAATCCGGCACTTACAAGTCCGACTGTTAAAGCGGTTGTTCCTGAACTTGATTGGATTAATACAGTAACTAACATACCCGCTAGTACACCCATAAGTGGGTTTGTTGTAAAGCGATCTAAAATATCGCGAAGACGATCTCCAGCTGCTTGTTGCAGTCCATCGCCCATGTATTTAATACCGAATAAGAAAATACCTAATCCACCAATGAACTGGAAGATCATATCTTGAATATTGTATTCCACGCATTCCACTCCTTAAATTTCATGTACGATGTAATTATTAACTAAACCTTGAGGCACTGTAAACGATTTATCAGTAAAATTTACACTAAATTTACAAAGTGATAAAAAGTTTACAAACCTTTAAAGAAACACCTGGATTTAATTGGTTTTTTAGATGATATATCTAATCTGTTTGTAAAGAAGTCACATTTGTCACACTATTTATTGATAGTAAAAATAGGTGAAGGGAAACTACCCAATTGGGTGTGCGGATTGGAATTTTATTTTGTTATGATGATGGTTCTTTGCATATTTTTTGATTAAATTTAGAAAAATATGTAGGGAAACGGGGGAGGTTTGAAATGGATTTATTTAATGAAAGTAAAAAACGATTAAATTATTTTAAACTGTTTTCTTTTGAGAGGCTCGCAACAATAAAAAAGAGCAATTCGCATATGAATTTGCTCTGCCTTTTTATGTTAAAAACTTTCGGTGCCTTGCATTTTAACAATTATGCAAAGTGTTTTTTCTTTTATTTAGAATCGTCATTATGCTCCATAGTTATGACGACATTTCCCCTCTTATGTCCTTTTTCAGCATATATGTGAGCTTCAATAATTTCCTCAAAAGTGTATTGCCTATCAATGACCACTTTTATTTTACCGTCCTCAACAAGTTCTTTAAGGAAATTTAATGCTTCGGAAGTTTCAGGTGCGTTTTGACTTAATATGAGTTTCACGCGACTTGTCAATTTAGTCCAGAACATTTGAGCACTTGGTAACGGTTCAACAATATTTATATAGGTACCATCTTCCTTTAACATTTTAATACACTCTGAAAAGGAGCTCCTGTTTACCGCTTCAAAGATAACATCATAAGTTTCGTCTGTAGTAGAAAAATTTTTTGTGGTGTAATCAATTACTTCGTCAGCTCCTAGAGATTTGACCAATTCTAAATTGGAGCTACTGCACACACCTGTAACTGTTGCGCCGAAATACTTGGAAATTTGTACTGCATAACTTCCGACACTTCCAGAAGCTCCGTAAATAAGAATGTTTTGACCGCTTTGAACGTTAGCTTTCCTAAGGAAAAATAAAGCTGTACGTGCTCCAATTGGGATGGCTGCGGCTTCTTCATAGGATATATTGGAGGGCTTCATGCACACTGCTCCAACTTCAGGTAGACAAATATACTCAGCATAAGAACCAAAATTTACTTGGGTAGCTGCAAAAACTTGGTCTCCTTTTTTAAATCGTGTGACGTCTTTTCCTACTGATTCAACTTCACCAGCCAATTCCATTCCAAGTATTTGTTTTTTCGGTTGCTTAAAGCCAAGTGCGATTCGAGCGGGTAGCCAAACAGAAGAGGGAACCGTAAAACTTCGTGAGCGAATATCTCCTGCTGTTACGGTTGTCGCTTTTATTTTTACTAGTATTTCATTGTCCTTAGGAGCAGGTTTTTCTATCTCTTTCAGTTGAAGAACGTCGGGGAGACCGTATTCTGTATATACTATTGCTTTCATTAATATTTCCTCCAATTCGTTCTATATGTTAATATCATACGAACAACATGAATAAATAGAACAGCGGTTCACTCTTCAATACAATGCAAAAAGCAGTGTGATTTTTTAGGAATCCACTGCTTTTTACAAATGTGTATACATGATTTTTTGGTCCAAGTACTTCGAAAAAGAACCCATTAGCATTACCCAACGGCTTTTTCTTTTGTTTTATCCCCTTGTTTTTGCTTCCGTAAGCTTGTGATGTAAATGAAAAGAAAAGCGATAAGTAATAGAGAGGAATATCGATATACAGTTGCATAGTTGGTAAAGTGTGCAATGAATCCAAATATAATTGCGCCAGCGCCAATGCCGAGGTCAAATGCTGAGAAGAATGTAGCTGTTGCGACTCCTCGTCGGTGTGGTGCTACTCGGTCGATCATCCATGCTTGTAGTGCAGGTTGAATCGCTCCAAAACCACTTCCGTAGCATGCTGCTGCAATAATTAAACTCGGAATTGTAGTTGTATACGACAATAAAATAATACCTGTAAACGTAATGATAACCCCTGGAATAATAACGAATGCATGACCTTTCGCATCGTATAACTTTCCAGAAAACGGACGAGTGACAGCGATTGCAAGTGCATTAAATAAGAAGAAGAGGCTTATATCAGCAATTCCGACTTCCGTAGCAAATAATGTAATAAAGCTCCCGATTCCGCCGTACATTAATGTAATACATAATATTAATAATGAAGGAAGTAAAGCTTTGCGCTCAATAAATCCATCGAGAAAAGTACCAGATGTTTGCTGTGGTGGTTGCGGCGATTTTTTGATTTGAAGTAGTTTCGTTAATATTAATGAAACAATTGTACATGAAAGTGCACATAAAAAAAGAATCGTGAAGTTATATGTTTGCATGAGCCAAAGTCCGATAAGTGGACCGAGCGCCATTGCAATCGTTCCAGAAAGACCGAAATATCCCATGCCTTCGCCGCGACGAGCTTGCGGAATTAAATCTGAAACGACAGTTCCATATGTAGTCGTTGTAATACCAAAGCCAGCTCCGTGTAAAATTCGAACGGCAAGCAATAGGAAGACGGTTGAAGCGAAAAGATAACTACCCATAGCGAGTAAACAAATAGCAGTACCGATCATTAAAATGATTTTTTTGTTGAATTTTTGCAAGGCGTTTCCAGTCAGTGGTCGAACAAAAAGTGCCGCCACGGTAAACATGCCTACAACAAATCCGATATTAGAACTTGTGCCGCCAATTTCTTTCACATAAACAGGTAAAGTAGGAATTAACATTTGAAACCCTAAAAACATACATAAGTTTGCAAAAATTAAAGCGACAAACTCTTTCGTCCATAACGATTCTCGTTTTACGAGTATTGCTTCTCCCATATATTCATCCCCTATATAAAATTTTCTCTTTTCTTTCGAGTATATGTATTGGTCAATGTAACAGTCAAGGAAGGTGCCTTGAAAACGTATAACAATTTTTGCGGTGGAAAAACTGACAAATTTGTGTAAAAGCTACACAACTATGAAAAAAAGTTGTAAAGTATAGATGTATAGACTTGTAGTTGTTATGAATGATAGAAATTGTTTTTTCTTTAAAGAAAGCGGATTCAAAAATTAGTGAATGAGAAGGGGAAATATACTTTTTCACTACATATATTTGAAAAGGTTTACAAAACAATGAAGAAAGAGGCGTGTACATATGAGACGATTAGGTATTTCTATTTATCCAGAACATTCAACAGTAGAGAAAGATAAGGAATATTTAACATTAGCAAGTAAATACGGATTTAATCGTGTATTCACATGCTTATTGTCTGTAGATGGAGAAAAAGAGAAAATTATAGAAGAGTTTAAAGAAACCATCTCTCATGCAAATGCATTAGGGTTCCAAGTATTAGTTGATATTAGTCCGTCTGTTTTTACACAATTAGGTATTTCATATAATGATTTATCTTTCTTCCATGAGTTAGGAGCGTACGGCATTCGTTTAGATGTCGGTTTCTCTGGTTTAGAAGAATCGATTATGACTTACAATCCATACGGCTTAAAAATTGAAATTAATATGAGTAACGGTACGAAATATGTAGATAACATTATGAGCCATAGACCAAATCGTGAAAATTTAATTGGTTGCCATAATTTTTATCCGCATCGTTATTCAGGATTATCATACGATCATTTCATTAAATGCTCGAAACAATTTAAAAATTACGGTATGAGAACGGCTGCGTTTATATCATCATTTGATGCAACATACGGACCTTGGCCAGTAACAGAAGGGTTATGTACGTTAGAGCAGCATCGTGAATTACCGATGACAACACAAGCGAAGCATTTATTTGCGACAGAATTAATTGATGATGTTATTATTGCGAACGCGTATGCATCAGAAGAAGAATTACAAGCACTAGGTGCATTAAATAAAGAGAAACAAACATTTGATATAGGATTATATGATACAACAACAGAACTAGAAAAAATTATCGTATTAGACGAGCCTCATTTTTACCGCGGAGATGTATCTGAATATATGATTCGCTCGACACAAAGTCGTGTGAAATATAAGAAAGAAGAGTTCAAACCGCATAATACACGCGGAATTAAACGCGGTGATCTTTTAATTGATAATGAACAGTATGGTCAATATAAAGGTGAATTACAAATTGCGTTAAAAGATATGGTGAACACAGGAAAAACAAATGTAGTTGGCCGAATTGTAGAAGAAGAAATTTTCTTATTAGATTATTTACAAGCATGGGATAAATTCGGATTTACATTAAAGAAATAGATAAAATGAAAAAGGAAAAAACTACTGACCTCAGCAGCTTTTTCCTTTTTATATATATTGTGAGAGGAAGAGCTATGACAAAAGTGCATCAGCGATTAATTTCTATTTTAGAGGAGTTTTTAGAAGAGAAGTCGATGTTAAATCGAGCTTTTTTAGCGAGCCGTTTACATGTATCAACGAAGACGATTCAAAAAGATATAAAATTATTAAATGATATATTGGAAGAAAACGGGGCGAAAATTGAATCGCAAAGAGGAACTGGATACGAACTAGAAATTATACAAACGAAGAAGTTTGAAGAGTTTTGCTTGAGTCTATTTCAAAAACAGACGGAAAAGATCCCAACTTCTTATGAAGAAAGGATAGCGTACATTCTGCAACGTATTGTAACGACAGAGGGGTATGTGAAGCTTTCACAGTTAGCAGAGGAGATTTATGTAAGTAAATCGACTGTAAATTTAATTATGAAAGATGTGACAGATATATGTGGTCGCTATCAATTACAAATTGAAAAGAGACCGTATTATGGTATACGTATTGTGGGAGAGGAGTTTCATATTCGGTCTTGTTTATCACAATATGGTTTACCGCGCTATGATCATACTCCGTTTCATGAGCAATTTGAGCAGAGGGATACATATTTATCGTTACCTCATATACCGCTTATCCGTTCGGTTATATTAAAGTATATCGAGGGAGGAACGATATATTTATCAGATATAGAAATTGATAATTTAGTCATTCATATTGCAATTGCAATAAGGCGTTGTGAAGATCAACATTATATGAAAGGACTGAATGCAGAGCAATCAGAACTTATCATAAAGAAAGAATATACAATTGCGAAACAGATTGTAGGAGATTTAGAGAAAGAGTTGCATCTTTCATTTCCAGAAGAAGAAGTTTTATATGTGACGATGCATTTATTGAGTACTGCTGTTACAGCGAGAGATCGTTATGAAAATGTGGAAGAACTATTAGGGAAAGATCTATATGCATTTATGCAACATATTCTTTTTAAAGTAGCGGAAGAACGGAATCTTATTTTTTATTATGATGAAGAATTATTATTTGGTTTTGGTGTTCATTTAAAAACGTTATTAAACCGTTTGAAGTATAAGTTAAATACGAGAAATCCTCTATTGGCAGAAGTGAAAAAGAATTATCCGTATGCTTTTGAAATTGCGGTTCTCGTAGGAGATATAATTGGTGAATATACGGGAGAATCGATTCCGGAAAGTGAAATTGGTTATATTGCGATTCACTTTGGCGGAGCGATGAGTCGTTTACAGGAACAGAATCAAAAGAAAAGATGTTTACTAGTTTGTGCGACTGGTCAAGGAAGCGCCCAGCTATTGAAATATAAAATTTTATCACAGTTCCGAGATAAATTAGAGATTGTAGGGATTACAGGTTATTATCAATTGAAAGTGGAAGACCTTTATAAAGATAAAATAGATTGTATTATTAGTACGATTCATATACCGAGTGGTTTGCCTGTTCCAGTTATAAAAGTGAACTCAATATTTGATGATAAAGAAATTAAGTCCATCGGTCAGCAGTTGTTTACGCATGTGAATACTAGTGTACAGCAGTATATAAAGGAAGATTTGATCTTTTTAAATCATAGCGCTTCTACGAAAGAAGAGGTTATCCAATTTTTATGTGAGAAAGCCGCTGAGAAAAACTATGTACCAGAAAACTTTTATGATTCTGTTATGGAAAGAGAGAATACATCTCCTACAGCCGTTGGGAATTTAGTTGCAATTCCACATCCGATGCAGTTATTAAGTGAGAAAACATTTTTGCTGTTTTGTACACTTAATAAAGCGGTTGACTGGGGAGATAAGAAAGTACAAGTTATTATTTTATTTAGTGTAAAGCGCAATAATAATGAAGATTTACAAAAGCTTTATGATTTTTTATATGATATTATGTCTAGTCAGCATACGATAGAAAAATTAACTCAGTCTGGAATGATTGAAGAATTTCAAGAGATTTTACTATCGTTTTGAAAAAGTATATAAAAACTTCCGTTACACAACGGAAGTTTTTTATGTTTAATTGTATGCGTTTTCATAATAAGATAACAATATAGAAAAAAGATAGCTTGGGGGAATTTAAAATGACTGATATGCAAACTTCATTTGCATTAATTTTACATGGTGGCAATGCGAGAAGCGCGGCGCTTGAAGCAATTGCTTTTGCAAGACAAGGAGATTTTGAGAATGCGAGTGAAAAGATGACACTTGCTAGTGAAGAGATTTCAGCAGCTCATCGCATTCAAACAGACTTAATTCAAGAAGAAGCAAGAGGAAATCATGCAGAAATCAGTTTACTGTTAGTGCATGCACAAGATCATTTAATGAATGCAATTACAGTGAAAGAACTTGCTGAAGAATTTATCACTCTTCATAAACGAGTAGAAGAGAAAGTGACAGTATAAGATGTACATTTTATTATGTTGTGCAGCAGGCATGTCAACGAGTATGGTCGTAAGAAAAATGCAAGAAGAGGCAATGAAACAAGGGAAGGATTATAAAATTAAAGCAGTTGATTCAGAACTTGTAAAACTGGAAATAAAAAATGCTGATGTTGTTTTAATCGGGCCACAGGTGAAGTATTTGTTTCCAGCGGTACAGTTTCTTGCGAAATCATACGATATACCGGTTGCAATAATAGAACAAAGAGATTATGGCATTTGTGACGGTTTAAAAGTACTGAAACAAGCAGAACAATTAGTTTTAGCATAAATATATTTTTTTAAATATAAACATTATAATGTTATAACTTTTTGTCCTTACGTAGTAAAGAGAAAGAGGAGGGATATTGATGAATGGTTTTATGAGTTTTATGGAACAAAAGATTATGCCAACAACGCAAAAGATTGCAGGACAACGACATTTATTAGCAATTCGAAACGGAGTTATTTCTACATTGCCGTTAACGATTGTCGGATCATTTTTCGTTATCTTTTTAAATTTACCAATTGATGCGTATATGGAATGGATTGCACCATTTCGCCATATTTTAGATATTCCATTCCGGTTTACAGTAGGTTTAATGGCGTTATACGCAGCATTTGGGGTAGGAGCTTCACTCGCAAACTTTTATCAGCTCAATCAGTTAAGTGCAGGGTTGTTATCTGTACTCGCCTTTTTACTAGCATCAGTTGAACCAATTCAAATTACGAAAGCTGTACCAGGTGTTATTGATGCAGGAAGATACATTTCAGTAGGAACATTAAGTGCAACGTCTTTATTCGGCGCAATTGTTACAGCATTAATTGCAGTAGAAATTTATCACTTTATGATTAAGCATAATATCTCGATTAAATTACCAGATAGTGTACCACCAGCAGTTGCAAACTCGTTTGCAGCATTAATTCCAACTTTAGTCGTTATTCTTTTATTCTGGGGTATTCGTTACGGTTTAAAATTCGATGTGAATACAACAATCACATATTTAATCGCACCACTAAAATCAGTATTAGTAGGAAATAATTTATTCGGCGGTTTATTAACAGTATTCTTAATCGTGTTCTTCTGGTCATTCGGTATACATGGCCCAGCGATTTTAGGACCAATCATTCGTCCGATGTGGGATTCAGCAATTCTTGAAAATATGGAAGTATTCACAGCTACAGGAAATGCACATCAATTACCAAACTTATTTACAGAGCAATTTATTCAATGGTTCGTATGGATCGGTGGATCAGGCTCAACTTTAGCTTTAGTTATTATGTTTATGTTCTCTAAATCTAAATTCCTAAAAGAGTTAGGTAGATTATCATTCGTGCCAGGTTTATTCAATATTAACGAACCGATTATTTTCGGGGCACCAATTGTAATGAACCCAATCTTAATTATTCCATTCGTTATAACACCGTTAGTTACAACGACAGTATCATATTTCGCAGTTGTTTCAGGCATGATTCCGCTCATGATGGCGAAACTGCCATTTACGATGTTAGCACCAATTGCAGCGATTATTAGTACGGACTGGACAATTATGGCTGGTGTACTTGTACTTATTAACTTTGTTATCTCATTCGTTATTTACTATCCATTCTTCAAAATGTATGAGAAACAACAATTAGCAGGAGAGGAGAAAACAGAATGCTCGGAGCAATTATCATCTTAATTACATTTGTAGCGGGGCAGTTTATTGCACATTATTCAAAATGGGTACAAAGTAAATCTTTATTAGTGTTACTACTCGTATCAATTGTATTTATCGGTAGTTCAATGGGTGCATATGTAATGCTAAGCTTACAATCACCGTACGTAATTATTGTACCAACGATTTTATGTGCAACATGTTTATCTGCAAAATATAGATTTACGAGCATGGCATTAATACAACGTGTGAAGGAGATGCAAAAGCATGGAGCGTAAATTAGGAATTTCACTTTATCCAGAGCATTCAACGAAAGAACAAGATATGGCATACATTTCGGCAGCGGCACGCCACGGTTTTTCAAGAATATTCACATGTCTATTATCTGTGAATCGTCCAAAAGAAGAAATTGTAGCTGAATTTAAAGAAATTATTAATCATGCAAAAGATAACAATATGGAAGTTATTTTAGATGTAGCTCCGGCAGTATTCGATCAACTTAGTATTAGCTATAGTGATCTATCATTCTTTGCAGAGTTAGGTGCAGACGGTATTCGTTTAGATCTAGGATTTGACGGATTAACAGAAGCAAAAATGACGAATAATCCGTACGGCTTAAAAATTGAACTAAACGTAAGTAACGATATTGCATACTTAGAGAATATCCTTTCGCATCAGGCGAATAAACCAGCTTTAATTGGCTGTCATAACTTTTATCCGCAAAAATTCACTGGTCTTCCGTATGATTATTTCATTCGCTGTAGTGAACGCTTTAAAAAGCATGGCATTCGCACGGCAGCGTTTATTACGTCACATGCAGCTAACATCGGTCCATGGGATATTAATGACGGATTATGTACGTTAGAAGAGCATCGTAACTTACCGATTGAAGTACAAGCGAAACATTTATGGGCGACAGGGCTTATTGATGACGTTATTATTGGAAATGCTTACGCGAGTGAAGAAGAGTTAGAGAAACTAGGAAACTTAAATCGTTACATGTTACAGCTGAAAGTACACTTTGTAGACGAAGCGACTGAAGTAGAAAAGAGAGCCACGCTGCAAGAATTACATGTAAGGCGCGGTGACATAACAGAATACATGGTACGTTCTACAGAAGTGCGTAAAAAGTACAAAGACTATGACTTCCCAGTGCGCGAAAGTGTATTACAGGAAAGAGGGCAAGTTGTAATTGGTAACAACTCGTTTGGTAAGTATAAAGGTGAACTACAAATCATTCTAAAAGAAATGCCGATAGATGAACGGAAAAATATTGTCGGTACAATTGCAGAAGAAGAGTTATTCTTACTAGATTATGTAGGAGCTTGGACGCAGTTTACTTGTGTGGAATAGGGAAGGGCAGGAGAGGATGCTATGGCATCCTCTTTTTTTTGTGAAATTATATAGAATGCAAAGAGATAGATTTAATTTGGACGGGAGAGAAGGAGATTGTCATCGCTCTTCGTTTTTTACCTAAGTTTGTTAATCATGAAGAAGTTTTAAAGGCGTTTGATAAAGTATATAAAAACCGAGGGAACTTATTTATGTCAGAGTGAAAGTTTCAAGAGAAAGTTAGAATGTGAGAATCAAAAAAAGAGTCAGCCTCAATGAGACTGACTCTTTTTATACGAACTAGTTTAATACTTTAACTGTAACTGTTTTACGTCCCCAGTTACTAGATGTACCTTTATCAGGCATTAAAACGTCGATTTTATTTCCTTTAATAGCTCCACCAGTATCACCAGCGATTGCTACTCCGTAACCTTCAACCCATACTTTTGAACCTAATGGAATGACACTTGGATCAACTGCAATTAGTTTCATGTTTGGGTTAGCTGTTAAGTTGTGACCTAAAGCTGATTTTACTTGGTCGCCTGCTTTATAACCATTTTCAAGTGGATCTGCTGTGTAAGCTGTTGCTACAACGCGTAGTTCACGAGAAGATGATGGTGCACTTGTTTCAGTTTCTTTTGCAACAGGTTGTTGTGTAGCAGGTTTTTGAGCTTTAGCCGCTTCACGAGCTTCAGCTGCTTCT
>NZ_WIPE01000022.1:0-4253 GCF_009760835.1 Bacillus sp. EE-W1
GTCTTACTGCCCATTAAAGCGGGATAAAAATGATAAGACATCACGAAGTCTATACAAGGGAGCTGGGGGTGATTAAATCGTAGCAAATGTAAGATTTGGTGTAAACGCTTTATTTGATTCACAAAGATTTTCTCAATATGAAATGGCTCTAATACAGACTACACATGAAAATAAAATATTGATTAGGGAGGAAAAGGCTCCTTGTAATTAAATTTGAGAAAAAATTGTATGAATTCAATTTGTAATAGCGTAGCAAGATGAGAAAATATCATGTAAAATAATAGTAAAAATATGTAAAGGAGCGAATGGTGTGGATGTCTTTTTGAACATTGCTGAAGAAAAAATTCGACAAGCAATACGGAATGGAGACCTTGATCATATTCCGGGAAAAGGAAAACCACTACAATTAGAAGACCTTTCAATGGTACCTCCAGAACTTAGAATGAGTTATAAAATCTTAAAAAATGCGGGTATGATTCCACCAGAAATGGAACTACAAAAAGATATATTAAAAATAGAAGACTTAATTGCGTGCTGTTATGATGAAGCAGAGAGAAAAAAATTACAAGAAGAGTTAACGGCAAAAACGCTGCGTTTTCAGCAGGTAATGGAAAAGAGAAAGATTAAAGAGAGTTCAGCTTTTCGTATGTATCAGGATAAAGTATTTCGTAAATTACGCTAAGAGGGATAAGATGAATAAATTTGAAACGATAGAAGAATTAGCGACACATATTGAAGAACAACAATTAGTACTGCTCTTTATTAAAACGGAAAATTGTGGTGTTTGTGATGTTATGCTAAGAAAAGTAAATGGTCTATTAGAGAATTATGATTACGTAGAGAAAGTGGAAATATTACTACAAGACATGCAAGAGATTGCGGGGCGTTATGCAGTGTTTACAGGGCCAACAGTTTTATTATTTTATAATGGAAAAGAGATCCTTCGTGAATCGCGCTTCATTTCACTTGAAAATTTAGAGAGAACCATTCAATTATTCGAAGATTAAGGGAGGCTTTTATATGGAATTTATTATTGTCATACTATTATTTGTTGTAGTTGGAATAATTGTAACAGCAGTTCGATCAAACAAAAAGAAGGTAAATCTTACGAAACAAAATAACATTCATAATTCATCTAACAACTCATCACCATTATTTTTCTTTGCTGGATCTGATAATGATAGCTCGCATGGAGGTTCACATGATTGTGGAGGATCTTTCGGTGGAGATAGCGGAGGTAGCTGCGATGGTGGCGGAGGTGGCGGTGATTGATGAAAATGCGCCTTATATAGGCGTATTTCTTTTTAAACAAACGTTTGATTAGTTGGCTTACATATGCATAAAAACAGTTAAACAAACGTTTGATTAATATTTTTAACGTACTAAGGGGAATAGAAATGAAAAGGGAACCGAAAGTGAAAAATAAGGGGAAAGTAGTGTTATTTTTATTAGCTGCGGGAGGCGTATTTCTTGTTAAATTAGGATTTAAAATTGGAATAATACATATGATTCGAACGTGGTTTGAAAGTACGTTTTCTTAAATAAGGAATATAGCCTCTTGTAATAGAGGTTTTTAATTTGTTATTATTAGACTGAACGGTCGGTTTAAAGAGGTGTAAATATGAGAAGAAGTGCAGAAGAGATAAAGAAAGAAATTGCATATAAAGCAGAAAGTCTGTTTTCACAGAAGGGTTATGCAGCTACATCTATGGAAGAGATTTGTGAAATTACAAAGCGAAGTAAAGGAAGCATTTATTATCACTTTAAAAGTAAAGAAGAATTATTTTTATTTGTAGTGAAACAGCATACGTATGATTGGCTTGAAAAATGGAATGAAAAAGAGAAGTTGTATAGTACGAATACTGAAAAACTATATGGTCTCGCGGAATATCATGTCGAGGACATACAGCAACCCATTTCAAATGCAATAGAGGAATTCTCTATGAGCCAAGTTGTAAGTAAAGAGATTTTGGATGAACTATTGGCTTTAACTAGAGAATCATATGTTATGTTTGAGAAACTAATTGAAGCAGGTATACAGTCTGGAGAGTTTCGTGAAGATAGTACGCGCGACCTTATGTATATTGTGAATGGATTATTATCAGGGCTTGGAGTACTTTACTACGAGTTAGATTATAAAGAGCTGCAACGTATTTATAAAAAGGCAATAGATGTATTGTTAAAAGGAATGGCAGCTGAATAATAAGTCAGTTGCTTTTCTTACAAAACAAATTAGACCGAACGGTCGGTTTATGAAAGGGGAATGAAAATGAACGCTTTATTTAAAAACCGAGCATTTATGCTCGTTATGGCATCTGATATTTTACAACAATTTGCAATTTGGATCAGAAATATGGCTCTTTTGTATTTCATAATGGAGCGAACGAATAATGATCCAGTTTCAGTTTCGTTGTTATCGGTTATGGAATATGCACCTATTTTTATTTTCTCGTTTATCGGTGGGGCGCTAGCTGATCGCTGGAATCCGAAAAGAACGATGGTTGCTGGAGATGTGTTAAGTGTACTGTCTATTGTAGGAATTGTCTTGTTGTTAAAGCTGGATTATTGGCAGGCTATATTTTTTGCAACACTCATTTCCGCGATCGTAGGCCAATTTTCTCAGCCATCATCTTCGCGTATATTTAAGCGCTACGTAAAAGAAGAGCAGGTAGCAAATGCGATTGCATTTAACCAAACATTACAGTCATTATTTATGATTTTTGGACCAGTGGTAGGATCACTTGTGTATACACAACTTGGTTTATTTACGTCACTATATAGCTTAATCATTTTATTTTTGTTATCTGCTATTGCTCTTTCGTTTTTACCAAAATGGGTGGAACAAGAGCAAGTGGCGAGAGATTCATTAAAAAATGATATAAAAGAAGGATGGAAATACGTTCTTCATACGAAAAATTTACGTATGATTACGATCACTTTCACCGTTATGGGCTTAGCTGTTGGATTAACGAATCCATTAGAAGTGTTTCTTGTAATAGAGCGTCTTGGAATGGAAAAGGAAGCAGTTCAATATTTAGCCGCAGCTGATGGGATAGGTATGTTAATCGGTGGTATTGTTGCTGCAGTTTTCGCTTCAAAAGTGAACCCGAAAAAGATGTTTGTATTCGGTATGAGCATATTAGCAATGTCATTTTTAGTAGAAGGGCTATCTACATCATTTTGGATTACTAGTTTCATGAGGTTTGGAACAGGTATTTGTTTAGCTTGTGTTAATATCGTTGTCGGTACGCTTATGATTCAACTTGTACCAGAAAATATGATTGGAAGAGTAAATGGAACAATTTTACCACTGTTTATGGGGGCAATGTTAATCGGAACTTCACTAGCTGGAGGATTGAAGGAGATGACCTCACTAGTTACTGTATTTTGTATAGCAATGGCACTTATTTTATTTGCGATAGGGCCAGTTCTACGCATGCAAATAAATAAAGAAGATGTCGCTAATAAAGAGGAACTAACAAATTCGTTAGCTTCGAAATAATCATTGTAAGGGAGCAGGATTGCTCCCTTTTCTTGTGGCAATCTTTTGACAATGACATGCCCCAACTATATACTGATGATGTAAAAACGAGTTTACAGGTTAGGAGAAATGGTGTGAAAAATCAAATCTATGAATTACGCACTGAAAACAATATTTCACAAGGTGCATTGGCTGATAAGTGTAAAGTTTCTAGACAGACGATAAATGCAATTGAGAATAATAAATATGATCCAAGCTTAGCGTTAGCATTCCGTTTAGCTGAAGTATTAGGAACAACTGTTGATAAACTATTTTTGTACAAGTTGTAGGGGGAGTAGTTGTTGGGGAAAGAGAAAATAAGCCTTGTAGTTACGGCATTAGTAGCTATAAGTACGTTAGTGTTTGCACTCTATTATTGGTTAACTGAACTTCAAGTAAACTGGTATGCACTATTTATTTGTAGCATCGCATTACATTATATGTTTAAAAGTTTGGCATCGCATAATGTGGAAGGGACAACGGAGGAGAAAGAAGATGTAGAAAAACATGTATTAAAAATAAGTGCAAATGTTACGTATTATGTACTTGTTGTATTAATTTTTGGTTTGTTTTTCGCATCGGTAGGTTTTAATAAATGGATTGATTTTCATAACATACCGCTTTTGTTTGCGTTATGCGCTGCGATAGTTGTAAAGCCGGCTGTAGAATTTTTAATTGTAAGACGTTATCGCTAAAAATAAAGAAAAGATCCTCTTCTCATGAGAAGAGGATC
>NZ_WIPE01000026.1:0-17574 GCF_009760835.1 Bacillus sp. EE-W1
CCTAACTTCTTTGCTTTCGCTGAATTTTGAAGTGGGGGTCTTACTGCCCGGCGAATAGCGGGATAAATGGAAAAGGAGGAGGAGTATGAGTATAGATAGGCATCACGCACGTAATGCAAAACGCATTTTTTTTGTATCTATTATTGTATGGGTTATTGTCACAATTGTATTAGTGATGGAATATAAAAAAGGGACGCTATTCACTTCGGAGAAAGAAAATTTGAAATTAATAAGTGTTGTAATACCGGCATTTGGATTATTCATATATAGCTTTATGGAAAAACGAAGATCAAAAATACTTAAAAAGGAAATTTATAATATAGAGAATTCTGAATTATTTGAGCAACAAAAATTTGTTGTTCGTAAAGAGGTAGGGATATTTCAAGTAATAACGTACTTTGGATTAGATGGCAGTGCATTAGGTTTTTTAAAAGAAGAGTATGATTTTGTTATTCAACGTGTATGGCAAGTTGTACTTTCTTTTCTTTTAAAGGGACTACATAAGCAACAATTTTATTTATATAATCATTCGGGAGAAAGATTGTTGCGTGTTCAAAAGGAGATGGGAGTACGAAACTTCTATACTTTTTCTAATATAGATGGAAAGAAAATTGGAGAGTTGAAACAAGTACTAAGTTTAACAAAGTGGGAATGGACCTTTTTAGGGATGGATGGTGAAGAAATTGGTAAAGTGGCTGGCGATTTCTCAGCAACAATGCAGAAAATAGATTGGCGAGATGGAACGCATATTGATGTAAAAGAAGATGGTATTCCTTTAGAAGCTGTTAAGTATTTCTCGGCAAGTGGTGGTTCACTTGTTACAGCTTCTATAAGTGAACAGGCAGAATTGCCACGAGCGGTTTATTATAGTGCAGCTGCCATTGTTACAATTAAAAATTAAAATATACATAAAGATAGATGGGATACCATCTATCTTTTTTGTGTGACTAGAAAAGATGGTTTCTTTGAAAAATGTATGCCTTACCTATCACAAAAAAAGCCTGCTCTGTATACATTAAGATGTATGGATGTGTTTTTATACTTTAAAAATAATAGGAGGAGAAGTGTATGTGTTTGTTCGGTAAGTATTGGAAAAAGCTATCGAGATTGTTTAATAGACAATTAGATTATTTTTTAGATAATAAGTTATTGCCTGCTGTGGAGAGACTTTTATTTTCACAAAACTTCGCGAGATTTATTCAAAGAAACTCTAAGCAAGCTACGGAAGAAGTTATTGAATCAAGTAGATTTCAATCTATTATTTGTAACATTTTAAAAGAATGTAATACATCACCTTTTAAAGAAATTGCAGAGCAGTATTTGGGTAAAAACGTAGAGATTACTGTGACAGTTGGACAGTTAACGGGTGTGATTGTAGCAGTTGGTGATGATTTCTTAACACTGCAAGAAGGAATAGGAACAGAAGTTTTATTACCATTTACAAGTATTATATCAATTAAAGAAGTGTAAGAAAGGAGAGTTATATATGTTATTTACTGATGAATTACGTAACCATGTTGGTGAACTAGTGCAAGTTGTGACAGCTGTAGAAATCATTGCAGGCGTTCTTTTATCTGTGACGGATGGGGCAGTAATTGTTCGTACTTCTCCTTCTTATGGACCACCAGAAGATGTAGTTGTACGTATTCCGATTATTGCTTATGTTCGCTTGGAAGGGTAAGCGTGATACAAGTATGAGAGTGTCAGTTGTTATTCCAGTGCATAATGAAGCAAGTACTTTATCAAAAGTTTTAGTAGAAGTAAGGAAGTTGGAACCATATGAAATTATCATAGTAGATAATGGATCGACAGATGGTACGAAAGAAATAGCGTTACAGCTTAATTGCCGTGTGATTTATTATAGATATTCTCTTGGTAATGATGTGGGACGGGCAATTGGTGCTAGAGAAGCAAAAGGTGAAATTGTTTTATTTTTAGATGGCGATATCGTCATGAAAAGTGAAGAATTATACAATTTTATTAAAGGAATACAGCAAGGACATGAGATTGTTTTAAATAATTTAACATGGTCCGTTTATTTGAAGATGAGACCGCATTATACGACGGTTGGAAAATATATGTTAAACCGTTATTTGAACAAAAAAGAATTTGTTGTAGGATCTTTAATTGCGATACCACATGCGATAAGTCGTGAAGTGATTGAAGAACTAGGGTGGTGGAATTTAGCGGATCCAGCACTATTTCAAGCGATGGCGATGTCTAGAGGAGTAGATATTTCTGATATGGCTTCAGTTGATGTCATTTACACAAATAAAGTTCGTCCTGTCCATACGGGCACGTCACCTGGCTCTCCTTATCCGAAAGCGACTAGTCGTATTATGGGTGATCATTTGCGAGCTTTACAATACGTAATCGAAACATACGGTAATCGCGGTGGTTTTTCAGAGGGCAATAAAGATAGGGAGTTTGTAGGAAAGTATAAACCAGTTTTATTACAAAAGAAAAAAGCGAAATATAGTGCCATTATCCCAGTATCAGAAGAGAAAACAACTATAAGGTCTGTTATACAAGAAGTGAAAAAAGCAGGTGTAGATGAAATTATAGTTGTTGTGAATGGAGCTGCCGTAAAGACCATTAAACAAGTAAAGCTAGAGAATGTTATTGTTGTTGAGTTGGATGAAGTGCTTGGGCATAATGTAGCACGGGCGATAGGGGCCATGTATGCTACGGCAGATATTTGTTTATTTGTTGATAGTGATTTTGTTATTCCAGCAACAAATTTAATTCTATTTTTGTGTGCTATTGAAGATGGAAGTGATGTGGCATTAAATGATTTACAGTGTTTATTAGATATGTTTCATCCAGCAGATCCAATTAGCATGGGAAAATATTTTGTGAATTTGATAGCGAAGCGACCAGATTTATGGAATAACTCATTAACAGCAGTACCACACGCTATGCATAAAAAAGTAATAGAGAAAATTGGTTATGATTCTCTTGTGATTCCTCCATTAGCTCAGGTGAAAGCTATTTTAGAAGGATTCTCTATTACAGCAGTAGAGTTATTAGATGTTATAAAAACAAATCGAGTACGTCCAGAGCAACACGAATTTGTAAATGGGCGTATTTCAGCATTTGATCGTATTTTCGGTGATCAAATTGAGGCGATTGCGTATTTATTACAATGTACAGACGAACGCGGTGGCTTTACGGATGGAGATAGAGAGAGATATATCATTCAACAATTGAGAAGGGAAGAAGAGAATACAAATGAATAGTAGTAAAGTAGCTATTATTGGCTTAGGGTATGTTGGCCTTCCTTTAGCAGTCCATTTTGCAGAGAGAGGGCATACAGTACTTGGGTTAGATAAAGATATTAGAAAAATAGAATCAATTATAAAAGGAGAAAGCTATATTCCGGATGTTTCTTCTAAAGAGTTACAAAGTTTATTGGTGAAAAAAAAATTAATAGTGAACACACCGGATCAAGGCATTGCTGATTTTCAAAATAGTGATTATGTTATTGTTACTGTCCCGACTCCGATTAATGAACAAAGAGAACCAGACTTAAGTGCCCTCATTTCAGCCTCACATTATATACAACAAAACCTTCAAAAAGGACAAACCTTCATTTTTGAAAGCTCCACATATCCAGGTACACTCGAGGAAGTTATCATTCCTATTATTTCTCAAACAGGTAAAAAGGTAGGAGAAGATTTCTATATCGGATATTCCCCTGAGAGAATTGATCCGGCTAATAGTCACTATTCTGTTCAAACGATTCCAAAAGTTATTAGTGGACAAACAGAAAAGTGTAAACAAAAAGTTCAGGAGTTGTATAGCACTACATTTGATGTCGTTGTTCCAGTTAGTTCTCCGAAAGTAGCGGAAATGTGTAAGTTATTTGAAAATATTCAGCGCCTAGTCAATATTTCATTAGTAAATGAGTTAAACACACTATGTGAAAGTTTAGGAATTGATTTTTATGAGGCGATTGAAGCCGCATCTACAAAACCGTTTGGATTTACTCCATATTGGCCAGGACCAGGAATAGGAGGACATTGTATTCCAGTAGATCCTTTATATTTCCAATGGAGAATAAAAAGGAATGGGGAAATTAGTCAATTAATTGAGGCTGCACATGTGATTAATGAAGAAATGCCAGAGAAAATAGTCCGGAAAGTAAAAGGCATGGTGCAATCACCTGCATCAGTTTTAATTGTAGGAATTGCATATAAGAAAGATGTAAATGATTTGAGAGAATCACCGGCTTTACCAATTATTGAATTGTTACTAAAAGAAGGATATGAAATCGAATATCACGATCCATATATTTCTTCTGCAAAGTTTGAAGGCAAGGTGTACCAATCTGTTTCTTTGGATGAACATGTCGTTAAACAAGCGGGTTGTATATTAATTTTAACTGATCACTCTAATATCGATTGGAAGCTTTTTAAAGGTATGAAGCGAGTAATAGATACACGTGGAATTATAAAGAAGGTGAGTGTATGAGTAAGAAATGTTTAATTACAGGTGGAGCAGGATTTATTGGTTCACATTTAGCTGAAGAGCTGGTGAAAAGAGGGTATGGGGTTACGATCGTTGATAACTTCTATAAAGGGAAAAATAAATATCATGATGAGTTAATGAAAGAAATTCGAGTTATTCCAATAAGTGTTTTAGATAAAAATTCTATTTATGAATTAGTAAACCAACATGATGTAGTGTTTCATTTAGCAGCAATTTTAGGCGTGAAAACGACAATGGAAAAGAGTATAGAGCTTATTGAAACGAATTTTGATGGAACGAGAAACATTTTACAAGCAGCGCTAAAAGAAAAGAAGAAAGTGGTCTTTGCTTCTACTTCAGAAGTATATGGTAAGGCAAAGCCACCCTTCTCTGAAGAGGGAGATCGATTATACGGGGCAACTTCTAAAATACGCTGGAGTTATGCAGTGTGTAAAACATTAGAAGAAACATTATGTTTAGGATACGCATTAGAAGGTTTACCGGTAACGATTGTTCGTTATTTTAATATTTATGGTCCAAGAGCGAAAGATGGTCCGTATGCAGGGGTAATCCCACGATTTATTAGTGCGGCTTTGCAAGGAGAAGACATTCTCGTATATGGAGATGGAGAGCAGACACGTTGTTTTACGTATGTAAGTGATGCGGTAGAGGCAACGATTCGAGCGATGGATGAGAAGGTAAATGGTGAAATTATTAACATAGGTTCTGACAATGAAAAGAGTATAAAAGAAGTGGCAGAAGTAATTAAAAAGCTAACGAAATCCTCTTCAAAGATTGTTCAAGTTCCTTTTGAAGAGGTGTACCCACATGGCTTTGAAGAAATTCCAAATAGAAGACCAGATGTTGCGAAATTAAGAGAACTTGTTCAGTTTCAAGCAGAAGTAACATGGGAAGAAGGATTGAAAGAAACTATTAAGTGGTTCCGTGAAGAAAATAATGGCTAAGTCACTATCGGTCATTATACCTGTATGTAATGAAGCTGAAACGATTTCAGATGTTATCCAATCGGCAAAAGGATTAAATCCAATAGAGATTATTGTAGTAGCAAACGGTTGTAACGATGGTACAGAAGAGGTTGCTGATCGTTTAGGGTGTAAAGTAATCAAGTATATAGAGCTACTAGGGAACGATGTTGGCCGCGCGATTGGCGCAAAACATGCGATAGGTGATGTATTACTATTTATAGATGGAGATTTTGCTATTCAAACTTCAAAATTACAATTATTCCTTAATCCGATTTTACATGATCAGGCCGACATCGTTTTAAATAATTTGGACGCATTATTTTTAAAGAAACAAAAACCGCACGCCGTGACAGTATGGCGCCAAATATTAAATGCAATGTTAGAGCGTGAAGAATTAAAAATTGATTCCTTATTAGATGCACCTCATGCGCTGACGAAAGAGGTCGTTCAAAGCATCGGATATGAATGTTTTGTTAATCCTATTTTGGCTCATTTACGCCTCGTTCAAAGTGAATGGAGAATTAGTCGGCATTGTGCAATTGACGTTATTACGCCAAATAAATTTCGGCCGACCGAGCATGCTGCGTACGGCACGGGTCTTTCGCAATCTGAAAAACGGATGATAGGTGATCATATAGAAGCTGTAGCGGAGCGAATAGTAGGTAGTGATGAGCGCGGAGGATATTATGATGGAAATAGGAAAAGAGATAGTGTCTATCATACTTTAGATTTCGAAGATCTTTATCAAGGATGGGGCATTACATCTAAATTGTATAAAGGAAAGCAATTATCAGTCATTATTCCTGTACAAGATGAAGAGAAAACAATTGGAAATGTTATAGAAGAGCTTCGCAAAATTGAACCTTTTGAAATTATCGTTGTTGTAAATGGTTCGTCTGATAAAACAGCAACGATTGCAAAAGACAAGGGAGCAACAACAATTGTATATAAAGAAGCACTTGGCAACGATGTGGGACGTTCACTTGGGACTTATTTCGCCAAAGGAGAAATTGTATTATTTATAGACGGTGATTTTGTTATTCCAGCTAGTGAGCTATATCCATTTGCAAAAGCTATTGCAGATGGAATGGATGTCGCATTAAATGATCTAAATCATTATTTAGATTTAAGAGTACCGCTTCATCTTGTAACTGCATTTAAATATGCATTAAATTTAGCTTGTGATAGAAAAGATTTAGGAGTAGGATCTCTTATCGCTGTACCTAATGCGTTTAGCCAGAAGTGTTTGAAATCAATTGGGTATAGGTCTTTATTGTCACCTTGCGTAGCGCAAGTGAAAGCTATTCTTTCAGGATTCGAAATTGCGTGTGTAAGTCGTGTAGAGGTCGATAAGATGAACCGCATTCGTCCCAGTGAACATTTTGCAAAAATAGGTCATCCTCCAGCTGTCTTGCGAATTATAGGTGATCATATAGAAGGATTAGAGCAATTAATTGTATTAGAAGGTAGCCGTGGTGGATTCTATGATGGGAATAGAAAAAGAGATGTTTTAGAGTAGTAACAAAAAAAGTGTACAACATATGTACACTTTTTTGTTCTGTTATAAAAACTATAACAGATTAGGAGATAAGAGTATTACAGCTCTACAATGGGTATTGTTCTTATATTACAAAATAGGACTCGTATATAAGGATACCAAAAAAATACAATTAAGGAAAGGGTTAATTATAAAGACTTTTAAGTGAAGTTAACACTGTGCATATAGTAGTTTGCTCAACATTTCACAAACATGTCACAACTATTTCGTTCACTTTAGCAAAAAAGTAGTATTCTAAGTGTGTAAGCTGTTATATAAAAAATCTTAGTCCTGTACTAATCAAAAATGGAGGAGATTAGGATGACTCAAGTATTAGAAAATGTTAAAAACGCATGGGAAAACTTTAAAGGTGAAAAATGGAAAGCAGAGATTGATGTTCGCGATTTCATTTTAAATAATGTAAACGTTTTCGAAGGAGACGAATCTTTCTTAGCGGGAGCAACTGAAGCAACGAAACAACTTTGGGATCAAGTAATGGATTTAACAACGAAAGAACGTGAAAACGGTGGCGTTCTTGATATGGATACAAAAATTGTTTCTTCTATTACATCACATGAACCAGGATATTTAAATAAAGATATTGAAAAAGTAGTCGGTTTCCAAACTGAAAAACCATTTAAACGTTCTTTACAACCATATGGTGGTATTCGTATGGCGGAACAAGCTTGTGAATCTTATGGATACGAAATGGATAAAGAGCTTAGTCGTATTTTTAGAGATTGGAGAAAAACTCATAACCAAGGTGTATTCGATGCTTATACACCAGAAATGAGAAATGCACGTAAATCAGGTGTAATTACTGGTCTTCCAGATGCATACGGACGTGGACGTATTATCGGTGACTACCGACGCGTAGCATTATATGGTATTGATCATTTAATTGAAGCGAAAAAAGCTGATTTGAATTTAACTGGCGGTGTAATGAGCGAAGATACAATGCGTTTACGCGAAGAGTTATCTGAGCAAATGCGTGCACTTCAAGAGTTAAAACAAATGGCTGCTTCTCATGGCTTTGATATTTCTAAGCCAGCAACAAACACACAAGAAGCATTCCAATGGTTATACTTCGCATATCTTGCAGCAATTAAAGAGCAAAACGGAGCTGCAATGAGTCTTGGACGTACTTCTACATTCTTAGATATTTATATTGAAAGAGATTTAGCAAATGGTACTTTAACAGAAGAAGAAGTACAAGAAATTGTGGATCACTTCATTATGAAATTACGTCTTGTGAAATTTGCAAGAACACCTGATTATAATGAATTATTCTCTGGTGACCCAACTTGGGTAACTGAGTCTATCGGTGGTATGGCATTAGATGGTCGTCCATTAGTAACAAAGAACTCATTCCGTTTCTTGCATACATTAGATAATTTAGGACCAGCTCCAGAACCAAACTTAACAGTTCTTTGGTCTAAACAATTACCGGAGAACTTTAAAAACTACTGTGCGAAAATGTCTATTAAAACATCAGCAATTCAATATGAAAATGATGACATTATGCGTGCTGACTACGGTGATGACTACGGAATTGCTTGTTGTGTATCTGCAATGAGAATTGGTAAACAAATGCAGTTCTTCGGCGCACGTGCAAACTTAGCAAAAGCATTACTATATGCGATTAACGGTGGTAAAGATGAAAAATCTAAAGCACAAGTTGGTCCTGAGTACGCACCGATTACTTCTGAAGTATTAGATTATGAAGAAGTTATGCGTAAGTTTGATATGACAATGGAATGGTTAGCAGGTCTATATTTAAACACATTAAATGTTATTCATTACATGCATGATAAATATAGCTACGAACGTATTGAAATGGCACTTCATGATACAAATGTTCTTCGTACAATGGCAACAGGTATCGCGGGTCTATCTGTAGTAGCAGACTCTTTAAGTGCAATTAAACACGCAAAAGTAAAACCAATTCGTGATGAAAACGGTATTGCAGTTGACTTTGAAATCGAAGGAGATTTCCCTAAATACGGTAACAATGATGACCGTGTAGATGAAATCGCTGTAAATCTTGTAAAAACATTTATGAATAAACTTCGTAAACATAAAACATACAGAAATTCTGTTCATACAATGTCGATCTTAACAATCACATCTAACGTTGTATACGGTAAGAAAACTGGTAACACTCCAGATGGTCGCCGTACTGGAGAACCATTTGCACCAGGTGCGAACCCAATGCATGGTCGTGATACAAAAGGTGCATTAGCTTCATTATTATCTGTAGCTAAATTACCATATGAAGATGCACAAGATGGTATTTCTAATACATTCTCTATTATTCCAAAAGCACTTGGTAAAGAAGATGATGTACAAGTACGTAACTTAGTATCAATGCTTGATGGTTATGCAGTAAAAGAAGGCCATCACTTAAATATTAACGTATTTAATCGTGAAACATTAATGGATGCGATGGAACATCCTGAGAAATATCCACAATTAACAATTCGCGTATCTGGTTACGCTGTAAACTTTATTAAATTAACTCGTGAACAACAAATCGATGTAATTAATCGTACAATGCATGAAAGTATGTAAGTGAAAAAGTGTCCCTCTGCTTTTTATAAATAGCAGAGGGGGGCTGCTTCAATAAAGGAGGAAGTAACATGATAAAAGGAAGAATTCATTCTGTAGAGTCTTGTGGTACTGTTGATGGCCCAGGAATTCGTTATGTCATATTTACACAAGGGTGTTTATTACGTTGTCAATACTGTCATAATGCTGATACGTGGGAGATCGGTAAAGGAAAAGAAATAACAGTTGAAGAAGTAATGCAGGATGTGACATGTTACCTTCCTTTTATTGAAGCTTCTGGAGGCGGTATAACAGTTAGTGGTGGTGAACCATTATTACAGCTAGATTTCTTAATTGAATTATTTAAGAAATGTAAGGAAGTTGGAATTCATACAACAATTGATTCTTCGGGTGGTTGTTATTCTGAAGAACCAGAATTCCAAAATAAGCTAGATATTTTAATGGATTACACAGATTTAGTTTTATTGGATTTGAAACATATTGATTCAAAGAAACACCGTAAATTAACAGGGAAACCAAATGAACATATTTTACAATTTGCTCGTTATTTATCGGATAAAAATAAACCAATTTGGGTAAGACACGTATTAGTTCCTGGTGTTACGGATAATGAAGAGGATCTACAAAAATTATCTAGCTTTATTCAAAGCCTGTCTAATGTTCAGAAGGTTGAAGTGCTACCATATCATAAGCTTGGTGTATATAAATGGGAGGCACTTGGGCATAAATATCCACTCGCGAATGTAGAACCACCTACTGAAAAAAATGTAGAGCAAGCAAGACATATTTTACAAGCAGTCTAATCCAAATATTGGATTAGGCTTTTTGCTTTCTTTACAATAAAACCTAGAGTATGTATATAGAAAAGAGTATACTAAAAATAGAATATCCATATTTTTGTAAGGAATAAGTGGAGAAATTTACATAATTGTAAAGGGAAATCAAAATAGTAAAAAGAATTAAGAAGTAAAAGAGTGAGTATCATGGAATAGAGAACATTTGTAAGTTATTGCGAAAGCTCTTATAGGAAAGTATAATGTAAAGATATGAGCACAGATAGGATTAAGGGGTCAATCTTATATGCTTTGCATATCCACGACAGGTACATAGCTGAAAGAGAAGTATTAGAATCTGTTTATGTAATTTTTAAGGAAAATGTTTTTCCTATTGTCGTATATGCAATATGGAGAAACAATAAGCTAGGAGTGGATTTGTTTGATAAAAAACCCCAAGGTTTTAATATTAACTGCACATTACGGTAATGGTCATGTGCAAGTAGCGAAAACATTAGAACAAACATTTCGCCAAAAAGGAATTAAAGATGTAATTGTATGCGATTTGTTCGGAGAATCACATCCAGTTATAACCGATATTACAAAATATTTATATTTAAAAAGTTATACAATAGGAAAAGAATTATACCGCTTGTTTTATTATGGCGTAGAAAAAATTTATGATAAAAAAATAGCATCTTGGTATGCGAACTTTGGAAGAAAACGTTTGAAATTACTTTTACAAGCAGAGAAACCGGATATTGTTATTAATACTTTTCCGATCATAGCTGTACCAGAGTTAAAAAAGCAAACAGGTATTTCAATTCCTGTTTATAACGTATTAACGGATTTTTGTGTGCACAAAATATGGATTCATCGGGAAGTAGATCGTTATTTTGTAGCAACGGATCACGTGAAAAAAATTATGGTTGATATTGGTGTGCCCTCGGAGCAAATTGTTGAAACTGGAATTCCGATTCGTAGTAGTTTTGAGCTGAAGATCAATCCAGACATTATATATAATAAATATCAGTTATGTAAGAATAAAAAGATTTTACTAATTGTAGCAGGTGCTCATGGGGTATTAGGAAGTGTAAAAGAACTATGCCAATCATTTATGTCATTACCTGATTTACAAGTAGTTGTCGTTTGTGGAAAGAATGAAGCGTTAAAACAGGATTTATTAGGAGTACAGGAAAAAAATCCTGATGCATTAAAAGTATTTGGTTATGTTGAAAATATTGATGAATTATTCCGTGTTACTTCTTGTATGATTACGAAGCCAGGCGGTATTACGTTAAGTGAAGCGGCAGCATTGCAAGTACCTGTCATTTTATATAAGCCTGTTCCAGGGCAAGAAAATGAAAATGCGATGTACTTTGAAAGAAAAGGAGCTGCAGTTGTCATTCGTGATGATAGTGAGGTTTTTGCAAAGACAGAGGCGTTATTACAAGATGATATGAAGCTTCTTCAAATGAAAGAAGCGATGAAAAGCGTTTATCGTCCGGAGCCAGCTGGTCATATTGTGGATACAATTTTGACAGAAAATCATGTAGAACCGAATCATATACCTATTAAATCACCTGCTCTTGCACAATTATTTACTTAATATGAAACCCTCTTTTATATGTTTAAAGAGGGTTCTTTATTGTTTTATAAGATAAAGTAGTAACTTATCCACATGAAGATTACGCTTTCATTAAACAGTAAAGTCGAAATATTAACAACTATATCCACATTGTCCACAATTTTTAGAAAACTATCCACAATTCTAACATTTACTATGCGTTACAACATATAAACTTGTGAAGGATTTGTTGAATTTATTCACAATTCTATAAATTGTGTGGATAACGTTATCCACACAAAAAAGGTTCCTTATAAATAAGGAACCTTTTTGTCTATTCTATCACGTAGAAAAAATATGTAATGAGAATGAATAATTAGGGGGGAAAACTTCTAATTATTCATTCTCACTTTAAATACTTTTCGAGCGATAACCCGCTGCGCGATCTGCTTTGCGAAATTCTCGTTGGTAAAGAACTTCTTGTGTACTAGATAATGTGTTTTTTGTTTTGTCACGTTTCTTTTTATCCATTACAAATCACCTCGTGTCCTAAAGTCACTATCTATCGTTTCCAAAGACATAGGGTGATATACGTATATGGTAAAATGTTAATGATTAATTATTTTTTCTGTAAATTTAGATTATGCTTCTTTTAATTGGTGAGCATCTTGGAACGTTGTATCTCGCATTGTAGCAAGTGTATATTGATCTTTTGGGATTTCATATAAGTTATATACTTCTTCATTTGCGTTAATTTCATCATAAACGGCTTTTCTTGTTTCGTTTGCTAGATTTACATATTGTAGTTTTTCGGCAGCTTTAATAGAACGAATGTTTATTTTACGAATACGCATAAAGATTGTTTCAATATCTAATTCATAGAAAAGTTCACTAAAAAATGAATCTTTCGCCAATTTATTATAGCCTTTTCCATGATAGGGTTTGCCAAGCCATGTTCCGAGAAATCCGGCTTTTTCTTGCACATCAAATAAAGTAATTGTTCCGATAGGGTTACCCCATTCATCTAAAATTGTGCGTGAAATTAATTCCCCACGCTCTTCAGCTTCAATCGTTTGTTTCGTTAAAAATAAATACTCTTCATAAGAATAAGCCTTTTGACGCACAAAAGGGAAGACAGCTGGGTCCACCATTAACTCGTATAGAACGTGGCTGTCGTGTAAGTCGCGTTTTTTCAACATACTAACTCCTCCTCACACGAGGGTAGCATGACGAAAAAACACCCCACCCTCGAAATTTTTATATCAATCTTTAAAAAATTTCGGGGTGGGAATCGAACCCACTAGAACCAGTTTCTAACGCTGGTGGCGCACCATTTGCCTTCCCCATTCATCAATTTGAAAATGATAATCACGACACAAATTGATTATGGTTTCATTCAGTTTATAATCGTATAATACTTTATCTAGTCAAAAAAATAAACTAGTTTTTTTTATTTTTTTTGTAAATTATTTTTCCATCAATCATGGTTAGTACAGGCTTGGCTAAATAATGGAAAGGATGATGAGTCCATAACACAAGATCAGCGTCTTTTCCAACCTCAATGCTTCCAATTCTATCCTCTAAACGTAAATTTCGTGCTGGAAATATGGTGATTCCTTCTAGTGCAGTTTTTTCGTCTAATCCTTCTCTTACTGCGACAGCAGCACAAATATTTAAATATTGAATTGGTGTATAAGGGTGATCTGTTGTTATAGAAACTTCCACACCATTTTTTGATAATATATGGTAAGTATCCCATGTTTTGTTTTTAAGTTCGATTTTAGAACGGCGTGTAAGAGTGGGGCCAACTGAAACCTTCAAATTGTGTTTCGAAAGTTCTTCAACAATAAAGTGTCCTTCTGTACAATGTTCAATACGTAAATCGAGATTGAACTCTGTTGCAAAGCGTAGAGCAGAACTAATATCATCTGCTCGGTGAGCGTGGATACGTACGGGTATTTCGCGGCGTAATGCTTTTAAGATAGGAAGCATTCGAAAATCAGCTTCATGCCCGTAGTGCTGTGCTTCATAGAATGATTCCCGAAGTAATCCCATAATTCCCATACGTGTTATGGATTCTTTTGTTCCATTACTATGGACCTTTTTAGGATTTTCTCCGAAGGCAATCTTTAAGCCGGCAGGTTCTTGAATAATCATATGATCAATACAAGTTCCAGCTGTTTTTATTACACAAGTCGTACCACCGATAATGTTTTGACTTCCTGGCATAACGTGAACAGTTGTGATTCCGTTTTGTACAGCATCTTGAAAGGCAATATCAAAAGGGTGGATTCCGTCCAAAGAACGGATATGTGGTGTTGAAACTTCAGATGTTTCATTTGCATCATTGCCAGCCCAACCAGTACCTTCATCATAGAGACCAAGATGAGTATGGACATCAATAAATCCAGGTAAAAGATGAAGAGCACGAGCGTCTATAACTGTCATATCTTGAGTAGGTTGAATGGAAGGCTTGACCTCGGCAATTCTTTCTCCTATAACGAGTACATCCCCTTGAAATTTTTGGGATGTAATAGGATAGACAATGGCTTGTTTGAGCAATATTTTCATAGGTACCTCATTTCTGTTACTTTACAATGTTAATGGAATTTAAGGGAAAGTAACTGAAAGATTATTTGTGTAATAATGCTCCGGATTCTAGAAAATGAAAGTTTTGAAAGGGGACCCTGTAAAACTGTGTTTTAGAAGTACTACATTGTATGCGAAAGTATATTTTGTAATGCATGGTCTATTGCCGGAAATGTGTATTGATACCCATGTTCAATTGCTTTACTAGGTAATACATGTTGTCCTTCGAGTACAAGTATACTCATCTCACCTAATAAAGTGTGAATCATAAATGAAGGGACAGGTAACCAATGAGGTTTTTTCATTATAGTTGCAATGGTTTCTCCAAATTCCTTCATTCTTATAGGTAGGGGAGCTGTGATGTTAAAAGGGCCATCAATTTCTTCTTTGTGTATGATGAAATCAATTAGGCGAACGACATCGTCTATATGAATCCATGATAACCATTGGTTTCCAGATCCAATTGTACCTCCAATATAGAATTGATAGGGGAGTAGCATTTTGGGAAGAGCTCCTCCGTCTGCGCCTAATACAACTCCAAGTCTTGCGTAGATTGTTCGCATTCCAAGAGAACGTGCTTTAGATGCTTCTTGTTCCCATGAATATACTGTATTTGCTAAAAAGTCATTTCCAGGAATCTCATGCTGTTCTGTAAAAGACTCAGTTTCAGACGTTCCATAGTATCCAATAGCACTTGCGTTAATAAATGTATTTGGCTTTGTACCAAGTGTTTGCAATTGTTTAATGAGTCCTTTTGTTGTTTGAATTCGACTGTTTAAAATGGATTCCTTTTGTTTCTTTGTCCATCTACTATTAATAGACTCTCCAGCTAGATTAATAACTACATCGATAGAAGAGAGGGGGAAGGTTTGTAAATCTGGTGTCCATTGTACATACTGAAGGTTAGGATGGGAAGTTTCAGTAGTTTTGTTTCGAGTAAGAATGTAAACATTATATCCTTTTTGAATAAAAAAAGTAGAAAGGTATTTACCGATAAAGCCGGTACCACCAGAAATTGCGATTCTCACAATTATTTCCTCCTCATTATATATATTCTTGAAAAGCAAAAACGTTCCTTGACTATGTTAAAATAATAGAGAGGTGAGAGTATGGCTGTCATTACAAAAATAGAAGTGCAAAAACGATCGAAAGAACGATTTAATATTTATATTGATAAAGGTCAAGGTGAAGAATACGGATTTAGTGTGGATCAAGTAATCTTAATGAAACATGGATTACAAAAAGGATTAGAAATTGATGAAATAGCGTTAGGGAATATTTTATACAATGAAGAGGTACAAAAAGCATATTTACAAGCAATTTCCTATCTATCCTATCAAATGAGAACAAAAAAAGAAGTAGAAGACTATTTACGAAAAAAAGAAGTGGGACAGGCCGTCATCTCTGAAGTCGTTTCGAAATTATTACATGATCGATATATTAATGATAAAGAGTACGCTGTTTTATATACGCGAACGCAAAGTAATGTGAATCGAAAGGGTCCGACTGTTATTAAAAGAGAGTTATTAAATAAAGGTGTTCAGGATCTAATCATTACACATAGTTTACAAGAATATCCGAAGGAAAAGCAAATTGAGAATGCTTTACTTCTTATAGAAAAGAAGAAAAGGTCTTATCAAAAGCATTCCTTTTTACAAATGAAGCTAAAGTTAGACGAAATGCTTGTTCGTAAAGGATATTCTAGAGATGTGATTCAAATTTGTTTGGAAGAATTGAAAGACGAAAAAGATGACGAACAGCAACAAGAAGCGTTACACTATCATGGGAATAAATATTATGAGAAATATAAGAAGTATGATGGATGGACATTCGAAAATAAGATGAAACAAGCGTTATATCGCAAAGGGTTCTCTATTGATGAGATAGAGATATTTTTGCAGATGAAACGTGAAGAGGGATGAGGGGAATAAGATGAATATGCCAAAGCGCTACAGTGAAATGACACCACATGAGCTAAGGGAAGAAATTGGGGTTTTGAAAGAGCAAGCAATAAAGGCAGAGCAGCTTGGTATTGTAAATGAGTTCGATGTATTAATGCGCAAGATGGCAATGGCTCGTGCTTATATGACTGATATAAACAAATTCCATATTGGTGAGACATATGAATTAGTAGAAGAACCTGGTATATTATTTGAAATTACGTATTTCAACGGGGTATTTGCTTGGGGACATAAGCAAAATGATAATGAAGAGATTGGAATACCGATTTCTTTATTGCAAGAAAAATGAAAACCAGAGAACGAATATCTCTCTGGTTTTCATCTTTGGTAGGCGTTACAGGAGATAGGAGATTCTAAAATTGGCGTTTTTTACATTCATTCGCCAGTATAATGAGAGACTGGGTTTGTTGCGTCTGTCCGTTAACTTGCGCCTTTGCATGTTTCGGACGAGTCCACGTATGGTTAAATAATTCAGAACGACTATCTAAGCGATCACGGTAGCTCATCTTTATCACCTCGTGTAGGAAGTTAATTTTTTAGGTTGTACCTGAACTATTCTTCCTGCTGATTTGCAGCACGCATACGTTCTTGTGGGTGCGTGTTAATTGTGCCGTTAGGTCGTTTCGAAGCGAAGCGTGATTTCGCTTTCGGCTGACCATCGATTTTGCTGTTGTTTTTTGACTCAGACCAAAATTCGGCTTGTTTACCCATTGCGAACGCCCTCCTCATCATCAGTTGATACCTCTTTAAGAAGTATCACTTATAGAATGTGCAAAATAGAGGAAACTATCCTTTAGAAATTAAGGGAATAAATAGGTAAAAGGAGAATAGAACATGAATGATATTCACGAAACATTAACAAAAGAATTGTTAGACAAAAATGACAAACTTTCTTACGCACAAGCTCGTGCGTGGGTTGAATTATTGTGGGAAGACTTTCAAACAACTTATGCTAAATCAGGTCGTTATCAAGGTGATGAAATGACTGAACAAGTGGTACGAACATGGATTAATAATCTGGAGGTCGCCTTCATGAAATGCGTACAAATAATCCGAAATATAGCCATTTAATCAATCAAGAAGATCATTTGAAACATTAAAAAAAGCGACTTAAGTCGCTTTT
>NZ_WIPE01000152.1:0-555 GCF_009760835.1 Bacillus sp. EE-W1
TTGCTCCCGTTTCTCCTGTCGCTCCTGTCAATCCAGTTGAGCCTGTCGCCCCGGTATCTCCTGTTACTCCTGTCGCACCTGTTGCTCCTGTCGGGCCAGGTGGTCCACCAGATGGACCTGTTACTCCCGCAGGACCTGATGGCCCCGTTGGGCCGGTCGGTCCTGCTGGTCCTCCAGATGGGCCTGTTACCCCTGTTGGACCGGTTACTCCTGTTGGGCCTGTAGTCCCTTCCCCTGTCGCACCTGTTGCTCCCGTATCTCCTGTTGCCCCCGTCGGACCTTGGATTCCTTGAATTCCTTGTGGACCTTGCACTCCTTGTGCGCCCGTCGCTCCTTGAATTCCTTGTACTCCTTGCACTCCTTGTGGCCCCATCGGACCGGTTGGACCTATCTCTCCTTGTACACCTTGCATTCCTTGGGGCCCCTCTGGACCTGTTGCTCCTATTTCCCCTTGTATCCCTTGAATTCCAGTTGCTCCTTGTGCTCCAGTTGCTCCCGTTATCCCTTGCACACCTTGTATTCCCTGAATTCCTTGTGGACCTTGTGGGCCTGTTG
>NZ_WIPE01000002.1:0-7209 GCF_009760835.1 Bacillus sp. EE-W1
GCGGGGGTTCGAATCCCTCTACCTCCTCCAGATATAATTGACAACAGCGCATATAAGTGGAGATTGGAGAACTCGTTACCAACACGTAACGAGTTTTTATTTTAAAACCAATCATAAAGTATGGTGTAAGGCGATTTTGTCCTTATTACACACTCATATTCCGATGATTATCTTCATAGATATGAAAGGAGTCAACATGGATCTTATTATACAAACGTTTCCTTTAGATGGAAAAACTTTATATTATGTACAATGTCCTGTCTGTAAGAACAATAGAATTTTAAACAGTGGTGCAAATGTGTCACGCATTATAAGCGATGATACATTCCGTAAACTTTGTGGTTGCACTTGTGATGTAAAGCAAACTGCGACAAAAGTAGAGGCGCCAAAAAAAGTTGAAAAAGCAGCTGTAAAGAAAGAAGCAGCTCCAAAACGTACAGGTAAAGTATTAACAGCAGTGATTAACGGGAAAGAAATGACTGTTAAAGAGATTGCTGAAACATACGATATTAGTACAAGTACTGTTCGTCAGCGTATTAACGCTGGAAAACCTGAGAGTGAAATTATTGCTCCGACAAAAAAGAAGTAATTTAATAGAAAAACCCGTGCGTATGCACGGGTTTTTTATTTTACAAGTTTACGTGTTTGTTTTAAAAAATGGCCAATTTTTTTAATGATTGGTTCGATTGAATCACCATCTTTTAAAATATCGTATTCATTAATGTTTAATCGTAAAACAGGGCATGCATTAAAGTTATTAATCCAGTTTTCGTAACGGCCATGCATCTCTTTCCAATACTCAATTGGTGTTTGTTGTTCCATCGGACGTCCGCGTTCTTGGATACGATCAACAATATCATCGAAAGAACCTTCTAAGTAAATTAATAAATCAGGATGAGGGAAGTAAGGAGTCATGACCATAGCGTCAAATAAACCTTTGTATGTTTCATAATCAGTTTCCGTCATTGTACCTTTTTCATGATGCATCTTTGCAAAAATTCCAGTGTCTTCATATATAGAGCGATCTTGAACAAAACCGCCACCGTATTCAAAAATTCTTTTTTGTTCTTTAAATCGTTCTGCTAAAAAGTACACTTGCAAGTGGAAGCTCCAGCGTGTGAAATCAGCATAGAACTTGTCCAAATACGGGTTCGAATCTACCTTTTCAAATGATGTGCGATAACCTAAAGCGTTAGCTAATGCAGTTGTCATAGTTGATTTTCCGACACCTACTGTTCCAGCAATAGTGATTACTGCGTCATTTGGTATATCATATTTTTGCCTTAAATTCATTGTTATTCCGACTCCTTTAAGAGAGTATTTTGAAGGGCGGATAGGATGACGTTTAAATCATCAGGATTTTTTACAAAATCCATATCGTCTCCGTTAAATTTTAATACTGGGATATCTGGATGATCTTTTTTAAAAGTATCCATTGCTGTTTCGTAATCTTTTGTGAGCTGTAGTAAGTAATTTGGATCCATGTTTTTTTCGAATTCTCTTCCGCGCATCGCAATTCGTGTTTGTAATGTTTCCAAGCTAGCTGTTAAATAAACGATAACGTTTGGTACAGGCATATCTTGTGTAAGGATACGATAGATTTGCATGTACTTGTCATATTGAGAATTCTTTAATGTACGGGATGCAAAAATTAAATTTTTAAATATATGATAATCCGCTACTACTGGTTTCCTTTGATTCAAATACTTTATGTTAATATCTTCTAATTGTTTGTATCTATTACAAAGAAAGAACATCTCTGTTTGAAAACTCCATTCGTCGATGTCTTCATAGAATTTTCCTAAAAAAGGATTCTCATCAACAATTTCTTTTAGTAAGTGGAGTTGCATGTGAGTTGAAATTGCCTTCGCAAGTGAGGTTTTTCCAACACCAATTGGTCCTTCAACCGTGATAAATGGTACTCCGGTCACGCTGTTTCCTCCTTTCAATCAGTGATTTACCGTGACTACTAAAAACACAAAACAGAATTATTGTAGCACAGGAGGGAAGCGAGCGGGTTAATTTGATATAAAAAGTTAGAAAATAAATATATGTATTAATTAATTTTTATTTGAGATGACGGTACTATATTTGCTTTTAATGTGGCTTCCATTATTTTTAAAGCATGCAGATTATCCTGATCATGATTAGAGGCAATACAGTCCTGTGGTACATACAGTGTATAATTTCTCATATGAGCATCGTTAGCTGTAAAGAGGATACATATATTCCCGGCGACTCCTGTCAATATTAGATTTTCTATTTTTAAATAGCCTAATAAGGAATTTAAAGGTGTTTCATAAAAAGCAGAGTAATGTGGTTTAATAAAAATGTAATCATCAGTATTTGGAGCAATCTTATGAATGATATTTTCACTATACTCATTTGTACAATGAGTAATTAGTTGGTCAATATCAGATCTCCAAAGTTGATAATGGTCATTAACATAAATTATGGGGTAGCCAAAGGATTTCATTGTTTTCTTTAATTGTAAAATAGGGTTTGTTATAATTTCGCATTTTTTAGCTAGGGTGGGCCCGTGTGAAAATTGAAAATCATTAATCATATCGATAATGAGTAAGGCAGTATTCTTCATATGTAATCCCCTCTCTTTTTTATTAGGGTGGATTGAATTTGTAAAAGTTATCCCATGTGCAGTAAATGGAAAAAAGTGTATTTTATTTTAGGTGAAAGGACTATGGTATGGAACACGATCAAGATATTTATTTTATGCAGTTAGCAATAGAAGAGGCTAAAAAAGCAGAGGCAATACAAGAAGTACCGATTGGTGCAGTTATAGTGTTAGATGGTGAAGTAATTAGTGTTGCTCATAATTTAAGAGAAACTGAACAAAGATCAATAGCTCACGCTGAGTTATTAGCTATTGATGAGGCGTGCAAAAAATTAGGGACATGGCGTTTAGAAGATGCGACGTTATATGTAACATTAGAGCCTTGTCCGATGTGTGCGGGTGGAATTGTTTTATCACGAGTGAAGCGAGTTGTATATGGTGCAAGTGATCCGAAAGGTGGATGTGCAGGGACTTTGATGAATCTTTTAACGGATGAACGCTTTAATCATCAATGCGAGGTAGTTGCTGGTGTATTAGAAGAAGAATGCGGTACTTTGTTAACAAACTTTTTTAGAGAGCTTCGTAAAAAAAGAAAAGCGATAAAAAAATTAGAGAAAAGTAACGAGAATTAACGTATTTGCATTTTGTAAAAAAACAAGTTATACTGATAATGCCTTTTAATGAAGGCAACCGAATATTGGTTTTAACTTTGCCGTGCTAAGCGGGGAGGTAGCGGTGCCCTATACTCGCAATCCGCTCTAGCGAGGCCGAATCCCTTCTCGAGGTTATGCTGCTGTAAGGTCTGCCTTAAGTAAGTGGTGTTGACGTTTGGGTCCTGCGCAACGGGACCCCGTGAACCTTGTCAGGTCCGGAAGGAAGCAGCAATAAGCGGGTCTTCTCGTGTGCCGCAGGAGTGCCTGAACCGAGCTAACTGCTTGAGTAACGCTTATGGTACGTAATCGACAGAGGGTGCACGGCAGTTATATATGTATACAAAACTCACCTTAATACTAAGGTGGGTTTTTTGTATAGAAAATAACTTTTGGAATCTATAAACAGAATGGGTTATAATAAATAAGATAATAACCTTTGAGGGAGGCCGTATTTTCGTGTCATACCAAGCGTTATACCGAACATGGAGACCGCAAAAATTTGAAGATGTAGTTGGTCAAAAGCACGTGACAAAAACGTTGCAAAATGCCCTTCTTCAAGAGAAAGTTTCACATGCTTATTTATTTTCTGGGCCGAGGGGAACAGGAAAAACGACAATTGCAAAAGTATTTGCAAAAGCAATCAACTGTGAACATGCTCCGGTAGCTGAACCTTGTAATGAATGTCCTTCTTGTTTGGGGATTACACAAGGATCTATTTCAGATGTATTAGAAATTGATGCGGCTTCAAATAACGGTGTAGATGAAATTCGAGATATTAGAGATAAAGTAAAATATGCTCCAAGTGCTGTAGAATATAAAGTATACATTATTGATGAAGTCCACATGCTTTCTATGGGTGCCTTCAATGCGCTTTTAAAAACGTTAGAAGAGCCGCCAGGACACGTCATCTTTATTTTGGCGACAACAGAACCGCATAAGATTCCGCCTACAATCATTTCACGTTGCCAGCGTTTTGAATTTCGAAAAATATCAGTAAATGATATTGTTGAGAGATTATCGACGGTTGTGACGAATGAAGGTACGCAAGTAGAAGATGAGGCGTTACAAATTGTTGCACGTGCCGCTGAAGGTGGTATGCGTGATGCGCTTAGTCTTATTGATCAGGCAATATCTTATAGTGATGAGACAGTTACGACAGAAGATGTATTAGCTGTGACAGGTTCTGTTTCCCAGCAATACTTAGGTAACTTAGTAGAATGTATACGTGAAAATGATGTATCAAGAGCATTACGTATCATAGATGAGATGATGGGTAAAGGGAAAGATCCAGTTCGTTTTATGGAGGATTTCATTTACTATTATCGCGATATGCTTTTATATCAAACCTCACCACAACTGGAACATATGTTGGAACGAGTAATGGTAGATGAGCAATTCCGGATGTTAAGTGAAGAAATGCAACCGGAAGTAATCTATGAAATCATTCATACGCTTAGTAAGGGACAACAGGAAATGAAGTGGACAAATCATCCGCGAATTTTCTTAGAAGTTGTTATGGTACAACTGTGTCAACAGTTTATGATGCAAGCGAACGGTGCAGATCGTTTACAAGCAATTATGAACAGGATGCAGCAATTGGAGAAAGAGTTAGAACAAGTCAAAAAGAATGGTGTGCCGGCTGGTGTGCAGCAAGAAGTCAGAGAGACACGTGCAACACCAAAGCCAGTGCGTACAGGTAGTATGAAAATTCCTGTTGGACGCGTAAATGAAGTGTTAAAGCAAGCAAAGCGTCAGGATTTAGAACAATTAAAAGCTGTGTGGGGTGAGTTGTTAGGAAGACTCAAATCATACAACAAAGTAGCGTTTGCTGTTTTATTAGAAAATAGCGAACCGGTAGCGGCTTCGGATGATACTTACGTTTTAGCGTTTCAATATGAGATTCACTGTAAAATGGCAAGCGAGAACCGAGAAGCTATGGATACAGTGGAACAAGCCTTATTTGAACTGTTAAGTAAAAGATTAAATATGATTGCCATTCCAAAAAGTGAATGGGGTAAAATCCGTGAAGATTTTTTACAGCGTGAAGGCGAGAATTCTGAAGAAAGCCCAGAGAAAAAAGAAGATCCTCTTATAGAAGAGGCAGTAAAATTAGTAGGACAAGAACTTATTGAAATAAAAGAGTAATAATAATTAGGAGGAATTAATTATGATGCGTGGCGGAATGGGAAATATGAATAATATGATGAAACAAATGCAAAAGATGCAAAAAGATATGGCAAAAGCGCAAGAAGAACTTGGCGAAAAAACAGTTGAAGGTACAGCTGGCGGCGGTATGGTCACAGTTATTGCAAATGGTCATAAGCAAATTCTTGAAGTGAAAGTTAAAGAAGAAGTTGTAGATCCAGAAGATATCGAAATGTTACAAGACTTAGTGTTAGCTGCAACGAATGATGCACTTAAAAAAGCTGATGAACTTTCAAACTCTACAATGGGTAAATTTACAAAAGGCTTAAACTTACCAGGTGGAATGTTCTAGGAGGATACTGATATATGCATTATCCAGAACCGATATCGAAATTAATTGATAGTTTTATGAAGTTGCCAGGAATCGGACCGAAAACAGCGGTTCGATTGGCATTTTTCGTATTAGATATGAAAGAAGATGATGTGTTAGGTTTTGCAAAAGCACTTGTGAATGCGAAGCGAGATTTAGCGTATTGTTCTGTATGCGGACATATTACTGACCGCGATCCTTGTTATATTTGTAATGATTCGCATCGAGATCAGTCGATTGTTTGTGTTGTGCAGGAACCGAAAGATGTAATCGCAATGGAAAAGATGAAAGAGTATCAAGGTGTATATCATGTGTTACGTGGTGCGATTTCTCCAATGGAGGGAATTGGACCGGAAGACATTAATATCCCGCAACTTTTAAAGCGACTGCATGATGAAACGGTACAAGAAGTGATACTAGCAACAAACCCTAATATTGAAGGGGAAGCTACAGCGATGTATATATCCCGCCTCTTAAAGCCGACAGGTATTAAAGTAACTCGTATTGCACATGGTCTGCCAGTTGGTGGAGATTTAGAATATGCAGATGAAGTGACACTGTCGAAAGCGTTAGAAGGTCGTAGAGAAGTATAAGAGGAGAAACAAAAATGTTCTTTCAAAAAAAGGGTAAATTGCGTAAAGAGTATGATGATAAGCTAATTGTACTATTAGAAAAAGTGAAGAATGAATGGTTACGTCAGAAGAGAATGGTTGAACAAAGTGTGGAACCATCTCAAGATGTACTTTGTTCTTTGAAAATAGCAGAGGCGAAATATTTCTTCTTGTTAAAAGAAGCAAAACGTCGTCCTGTAAAAATGGAACAATGGTAAAAGGTTCTGCTGAAAAAGCAGAACCTTTTATTTTATTTATTAAATATTTAGTGGTTACTTCGTTTGGAAAGAAAGATTAATGGTTTTTATGAAGAAAGTGTTGCCGAATGAAGGTTAACAAGATAAAACAACTGGAGTTGTAGGGTAAATGTTCTTTTTTATCGCCTTGTCCCATACAAATAAATATGTATAGGTCACTTTCATAAGGAGGAAAAAATGAATTCTACAGTTGTTATTGTCGGTATTCTTACTTTAGTTTTTATCTTTCTTGTTTTTGGTGTTTCTTCTAAGCCGTTACGTTTTATAGGAAAAGCGCTCTTTCATGTTACTTTAGGGATAGCATTACTCTTTATCGTAAATGTTGTAGGGACATATTTTGATTTTCATATTCCAATTAACTTGGGAACCGCAACAATCACAAGTATATTAGGCCTACCTGGTGTTGCTGCATTAGTGGTTATTAAGCTTTATATCATGCCAAGATAAAATTATTTTGGCATTTTTTTAAAAAGTGTTGACGAACAAATGATTAATATGGTAAATTAATAAGCGTCGTCAGGAACGAAAGAAAAAAGTTGTTGACAGATTTAACGCAAAATGTTAAATTGTAAAAGTCGCTGAAACGCGATGTTGAACTTTG
>NZ_WIPE01000119.1:0-7766 GCF_009760835.1 Bacillus sp. EE-W1
TTGCTTTGCTAATGCTGCCGCTTTTGCTTTCGCGGCTGCAGCTGCACGTCGTTTTACTTCTTCCACAGTCATACCATCATTTTTTGGTAGCGCTTTCTCTTTTTCTCGATTTTCTTCCTCAAGTTTACTTATTTCCGCATCATGTTCCGCATCATGTTTCGCAACGAGACGCTTTCTCGCCTCTTCTTTCGCATGCCTAGCCGCTTCTCTTTTCAAATCCTCTAGGTCTTTATTTGGATCACTCATTTATTCGTCACCTGCTTTCCCGTCTTTGCCTCGTAACGAATTTTTTCTTTCAATTTATTAATTCCATAAATTAAAGCAGCAGGATTGGGTGGACAACCAGGAATATACACATCCACTGGTACAATTTGATCCACACCTTTCACAACAGCGTATGAATTTACATATGGGCCACCTGCTGTCGCACAAGATCCCATTGCAATAACCCATTTTGGTTCGGGCATTTGATCGTATAAACGCCGAACAATAGGAGCCATCTTCTTCGTTACTGTTCCCGACACAATCATAACGTCCGATTGCCTTGGCGATGTCCGAAAAAATGACCCAAATCGATCTAAATCGTAATGTGATGAACCTACTCCCATCATTTCAATTGCACAGCATGCCAGTCCGAATGTCATCGGCCATAAAGAATTGCTTCGTGCCCACCCTTTTAACTGCTCCAATGTAGAAAAAAAGATATTTCGTTCTAATTCCGCCCGCTCATTTGGATGTAATTCCTCAAAATTTATAACCATTGTAACACCTTCTTTTTCCAAGCATACGCTAATCCAACTAGCAACATTACAACAAAGATAAGCATTTCAATCAGTGCAAATAAACCGAGCTTGTCATATGCAACAGCCCATGGATATAAAAATAAAGTTTCTACATCAAAGATGACAAACAATAAAGCAAAAATATAATAACGAGCATGAAACCGAATATTTGCATCATGAAAAGGCTCAATCCCACTCTCATACGTCGTCGCTTTCGCTGCACTTGGTTTGTTTGGACGCAGCATCTTTCCTAATGTAAGAGCCACTACCGGCAGCAATATACCTAATAGCAAGAAAATCAAAACGATCATATAACTATTTTCATATACACTTGCCATTGTGAAACCCTCCCCCCTGAATTAAGAACAAGTTCACTTAGTAAACAATATGTCCTAGCTGCAGTAATTATTATTTTTAAATTTTTCTAAATAATGCAACTATTTTAATCATTATAGCAAACTTCAAATTCCTATGTCGATATATTGGGGACCGAAACGAGAATTATTAAAATCTATTTTTATAACTCGCTATACCTGTGTAAAATAAGTATAGAAATTATATATATGTTTCAAGAAACAATAAAAAATAAAAAGAGGAATTTATATGTATATACCGTGGGTGAGATAAATGAAAAAACAAACACATGTAAGTATTCTTATAAGCATTATATTGTTATCTATAGCGATTCATTACGTGGCAATGCCTTTTCTATATGAATACTCATTTCCTTTTCAAATATTAATTGGAATGAGTACCTTATTCATTGATATTATCGCTTGTAGTTATATACTTTATTTTTCAAATAGGAAAGAAGGGTTACCTCGTTTATTTTGGACCATTTTATCTGTTGGAACTCTCTCTTATTTCATTGGTGATATGGTCGTTGCCTATCAACGTTTAATTTTAAAGGACTATTATACATTCGTTGATCCGTCCGATTTTTTTTACTTACTTTTTTTAATTACCTTTGCATTTGCGTTTCTATATGAAATCATCTATAACCGCGATTTATTAGAAAAGCTTTTTATGATATGTGATATTTGTATTATTGTTACAGCACAATTCACTTTAAGTTACTACTTACTTATTGAACGCACCATTCACGTTTCTTCAACATCCTATATCGACATATTTGTTCAACTTACCTATCCAATGGCCGATTTGCTCTTTCTTCTCATAGGAATCAATCTGTTATTCAAGCCATTATCCTTATTATCCAAAAAAGTTGGTGCGCTTCTTGGCAGTGCTTTAATTTTATATGCTACTACAGATGCGATTTATGCTTATATCAAATACTTCATACCCGAGTATTCTATGTTTACAGTTACTCCTCTCTATCAAGTAACTTTAGTACTAGTAGCAATCGCCTGTATTCTGCATACAAAAGAACCCGAAAGACAAGAGCAAGTACTATTAACACCTAAACTTGGGGAATCGATCAGATTGTCATTACCTTATATTTCTGTAGTAATGCTTATTGTTTTTATACTAGTTGAATATGTTTTTGCACCTATTGTAGTAATCGGGCTTATAATAACTTTCTCCTTCGTTCTCATACGCCATAGTTTAGTTCGAAAACAAAATAAAATATTATTACTAGCTCAAATGCAATTCAACTCAGAACTCGAAAAACAAATTGAACTACGTACAGAAGATTTAGTAGAACAAAAAAATGAACTATATCATAACCAACAGATGTTTAAATCTTTATACGAGCACCATCCAGATCCAATTTTCACATTAGACTTGTACGGTAATTTTCTCAACGTGAACAACGCTGGTACTACTTTACTCGGTTATCAAACGAATGAATTATTAAAGCAACCATACTATTCACTTACGTATGAAGAAGATTTGGAAGAAATCATTAATGCCTTTCATCGAGTAAAAAAAGGGAAATCTATTTCTTTAGAAGTACGGGCATATCATAAGAATAGGGATATTTACTACTTGCATGTTACAGCAGTTCCTATCTTTTTAAAGGATCATATTTCTGGTGTTTATTTAATGATTAAAGATATTACGGAAAGCAAACAACAACAAGAACAAATTAATTTTCTAGCATATCATGATACTTTAACAGAGCTTGCAAATCGCCGTGCATTTCATCAATATGTAGAACAAGCAATTGCTCGATCCGAAATATCAAAAAGGCCTTTTGCTGTTATGTTTCTCGACCTAGACCGCTTTAAGGTTATTAATGATACCCTCGGTCATAGGGTAGGAGACCTTCTATTAATTGCCGTAGCAAAAAGACTAGAAAGACTATCGACACCAAATATGAAGCTCGCCCGGCTAGCCGGGGATGAGTTCACAATCCTTATCGAAAATTATAAAAAAAGACCCGATGTGAAAAAAATAGCTGATACGATTGTAGCAGCCATGAACGAACCATTCGAAATTGAAAGTCAACATTTACAAATCTCACCGAGCATCGGGATTGCAATATATCCTGAAGCAGGTGAAGATCCATTATCCATTTTACAGCATGCTGATATGGCCATGTACGAAGCAAAAAATAAAGGAAAAAATGGTAGCTCCCTATACACGAAAGAATTATATAAAAAAATGGAACGAAAAGCTCGAATTGAAAAAGATTTACCACTCGCTTTAGTAAACGAAGAGTTTTATCTCGTTTATCAACCACAAATTGATATTACGACGAAAAAGATTATTGGTGCTGAAGCATTACTACGCTGGAAACACCCACTCCTAGGTGACATTCCGCCATGTGAGTTCATTCCAATTGTAGAAGAGACGCCACAAGTCGTTCCGCTCGGTCATTGGGTATTAAAAGAATCTTGTCGCCAGTTAAAAATATGGCATACTTTCGGCTACACAGATTTAAAAATAAGTGTGAACTTATCCGCAAAAGAGTTTCAGCAAGAGAATTTAATCAACAACATTTCACAAATACTAACAGACATTAAAGTCGATCCAAAGCATGTAACACTTGAGCTAACAGAACGAATTGCAATGATTGATGAAAAAGAAACATTATCAAGACTAAAACAATTAAAGGAATATGGTATTCAAACGTCCATTGATGACTTCGGTACCGGCTATTCTTCTCTCGCTTATTTATCAATTTTCCCTATTGATACGTTAAAAGTACCGAGAGAATTTACACAACTAGCCGATCATCGACCTGAGGAAAGAGCTATCGTTTCCACTATCCTTTCCCTTGCAAATACTTTAAACCTCTCTGTCGTTGCTGAAGGAATTGAAACAGAAAAACAACTTAAGTTTCTACAAAAGAACAACTGTAAATATATGCAAGGTTACTATTTCAGTAAACCACTTACTAGTCATCAATTTATAAAATTTCTACAAAAAACACCCAGTATGAACCAATAGCTCATACTGGGTGTTTTTATAGTGTCGGAATTGTTTTCTCGTAATACTCCTCTGCAATTTCTTCATAAAAAGCTGCTGACGTCGTATAAAAATATGGAATTAGCCATAGGAATCCAATCCCTAACGTAATACAACTTAATATAAACCAACCAATAAAGCTTAAACATAAAATGAAATACTCCATCTTATGTCCATTCATCATACGACGACTTTCTGTAATAGCTTGATTTATGGAATAATCAGGATGATCATTTATTATAAAGTACGTCATCGCATAAGAAAATGATTTAATAATGCCTGGAATAATAAATAATAAAAACCATAAGAAAATATAAATGTTCACTACTATATATAATAAAAATGACTTTATAAACTTACTTCCTTCTGTAAACCATCTGAATATATGCCCAATACTCGCTTCTTTTTCACGAATGATATGTAGTGCTAAATGATAACCACCTAGCGTTAATGGACCTACCATCAATATTGTAATAACGTCTACTGAAAGTGAGTTATTTACTTCTTTCCAATCCCAAAATTGAAAGAAAATGAAATCAATACTAAAACTAAAAGCTGAAATAAGAATCGAAATCAGTAATGTTGCCCCGACAGCTAATCCCCATTTCCCTTCTAATGAATCTAGCGCTTCTCCTTTTAAATCACTAATCATATTGTTCCTCCTATACGTAATAACTCTATTAGTATAGCATGTTCCTACTACAATTCATCTTTTGAAAGATAGCGATAAAAATGCGCTGTCGTTGTACTCATATACGGGCTAAGCCAAAGAAAACCTATTCCAAGTGTTAAAATCGCTAAAATACCCCATCCTATAAAACTGAGCCATAAAAGAAATAAATCTAACTTATGTCCCTTCATAAGATGCTTACTTTCTTTCATTGCTCGTGACACACTATACTCTGGATTTTCAATCATTACATAGTACGTCATCGCATAAGAAAAATACATCACAATCATAACAACGATTGAAATAGCTAATAGTATAAAGAAAGCGATAGTAAACGACGTATTTCCCTCTTCACCGAAAAATGCGAATAAGGCTACTAGCAACATTGGAATCCATGTACCTGTATATAACAAAATCGCAAGCATTGCCCACATCGTTTTCATCATTCTTTTAAAGCCACGAAACCCTTCGAATAAGTGATCTACTTTAGCACCTTCTCGTTTACTCATCTGTAAAAATACATTTGTATAACCGTATGATGTAATTCCATACGATGCGTTACTCAAAATTATTATGATGCAATAAAAAATACCAAATGTAATACCTGCTCCAATTGATATTGTTTCCTCTTCAAGTGAACCTGTTAAACCAGCAAATAGTAAAAATATAATAACTCCTGGAATTAAAAGTATAAGCATTGCAGCCATTGAAACAACATAACTTAAAATAAAATATAAAATCGTTGATCCAACACCTAGTCCCCATTTTCCCTTTAAAGAGTGCAACGCTTCTCGTTTCATTTCACCGATCATTTATTCATCCCCTTTATAAATTGTTGTACATTCTCTACTTATACAAGCATCAATATAATTATACCATTTTTGTAAAATTATCCATGAACTACACAAAAAAATCCGTAAAGGCAAAGCCTTTACGGATTTTTTATTTCATATCGGAAACGTTTAAACGGTTCACAGCACGTTGTAATGCCATTTCTGCACGTCTAAAGTCAACATGTGCTTGTTTATCTTGCATACGTTGCTCAGCGCGACGCTTCGCTTCATTTGCACGATGGATATCGATATGGTTTGCTTCTTCAGCAGATGATGATAATACAGTTACTTTATCTGGACGAACTTCGATAAAGCCACCACTTACTGCTACATAATCAGTGTGTCCACCATGTTTCAGACGAACTGCACTAATTTTTAATGGTGCAACAGTTGGAATGTGACCTGGTAAGATCCCCATTTCCCCACTCTCTGCTTTTACGCTTACCATTTCTACTTCTTTTTCGTAAACCGGTCCATCAGGAGTTACAATACTGACTGGAAATGTCTTCATAATTCGTCCCTCCTAAGGCCTTACGCCATCATTTTCTTCGCGTTTTCAATAACTTCTTCAATACCACCTACAAGACGGAATGCATCTTCTGGAAGGTCATCATATTTTCCTTCTAGAATTTCTTTAAATCCGCTAACTGTATTTTTTACAGGTACGTAAGAACCTTTTTGACCTGTAAACTGCTCAGCTACGTGGAAGTTTTGAGATAAGAAAAATTGAATACGACGAGCACGATGTACAACTAACTTATCTTCTTCAGATAACTCATCCATACCTAAGATAGCAATGATATCTTGAAGCTCTTTATAACGCTGTAAAGTTTGCTGTACTTGACGAGCTACTTCATAATGCTCTTCTCCTACGATTTCTGGAGAAAGTGCACGAGATGTAGATGCTAATGGATCTACGGCTGGGTAAATACCCATTTGTGTTAAACGACGCTCTAAGTTTGTTGTTGCATCTAAGTGAGCGAACGTTGTAGCTGGTGCTGGATCCGTATAGTCATCGGCTGGTACATATACCGCTTGGATAGACGTGATAGACCCTTTATTTGTAGATGTAATACGCTCTTGTAATTGACCCATTTCTGTTGCAAGTGTCGGTTGGTAACCTACCGCAGATGGCATACGACCAAGAAGGGCAGATACTTCAGAACCTGCTTGCGTGAAACGGAAGATGTTATCGATGAACAATAGTACGTCTTGTCCTTGCTCATCACGGAAATGTTCAGCCATTGTTAAACCTGTTAATGCAACACGTTGACGTGCTCCAGGTGGCTCATTCATTTGTCCGAATACCATCGCAGTTTTCTTAATTACGCCAGAATCGCTCATTTCGTGGTATAAATCGTTACCCTCACGAGTACGCTCACCTACACCAGCGAATACAGAGATACCACCGTGTTCTTGTGCGATGTTGTTAATTAATTCCTGAATTAATACAGTTTTACCTACACCGGCACCACCGAATAGACCGATCTTACCACCCTTAATGTAAGGAGCAAGTAAGTCTACTACTTTAATACCAGTTTCAAGAATTTCTACTTTAGTAGATAATTCTTCGAATGCAGGTGCTTGACGGTGAATTGGATCACGGCGTACATCGGCAGGAACCTCACCATCTAAGTCAATTGCATCACCTAATACGTTAAATACGCGACCAAGTGTTGCATCACCAACTGGTACAGAGATTGCTTTACCAGTATCTTCTACTTCTGTACCACGAACAAGTCCGTCTGTGGAAGACATTGCAACTGTACGAACTGTATCATCACCTAAATGAAGTGCAACTTCAAATGTTAAGTTAATGCTTGTTCCGTTTTCGTTGCTTTGTTTTACCGTAAGGGCGTTGTAGATTTCTGGTAGCTTTCCGCCATCAAACTTAACGTCTACAACCGGACCCATGATTTGCGTAACGCGCCCTTTATTCATCGGGTTCCCTCCTAGCTTTCTTTTAATTAGCCAACTTGCTACGAGCAGTTAGCTTTTAATTTTTTATTGGTTTATAGCTTACGCGACTCTTTTGAAAGAGCCGCCTACGCTTTTTATTGAATCTAGTTCCAGCGGCTAGAACAGTCGGTCATTTCGCGCCTTCCT